>JANTFH010000007.1 GCA_024763535.1 Thermodesulfobacteriota bacterium | reverse complement strand
TGCCCTGGTACGGGATGAACACGGTCAGAAGATGAGTAAATCGAGGGGCAACGTGATTGATCCGCTGATCATAATAGATCAGTACGGAGCTGATGCTCTGCGCTTTACCCTGGCCGCGTTTGCGGCTCAGGGCCGTGATGTCAGCCTCTCCGAGGCCCGGATCAGCGGTTACCGTAACTTTGTCAATAAACTCTGGAATGCGGCCCGATTTACTTTGATGAACCTTGAAGGTTTCGATCCCGGGGCGGAGATCTCCGGGCGCCGGCTTTCCCTGGCCGAACGCTGGATCAGCCATCGTTTGAATCAGACGGTGGCCGAGGTGACGGCGGCCTTTGATGAATACCGTTTCAACGATGCCGCTCAGGCTCTCTATCAATTTACCTGGCATGAGCTCTGCGACTGGTATCTGGAACTGGCCAAATCCGATCTTTTTCAGAAAGATGATCCGGATCGGCGGAGTACGGCCCAGATAGTCCTCTATCGCACCCTTGAACAGGTGGTAAGACTGCTGCATCCGATTATGCCGTTCGTCTGTGAGGAGATTTGGCAGACCCTGCCCCACACTGCGGACATGCCGGAGAGTATTATGCAGACCCGCTTTCCCCGGTTCGTAAGTGAATTTGAGGATCTCCCGGCAGCCGCGGAGATGGAGCAGGTTATGGCCGTGATTACCGCCATCAGGAATATTCGCGGTGAGATGAATCTCTCTCCGGGACAGCGTCTGGAAGCGGTGATTACCGGGCCTGATGCCGGGGCGGTTAAAACCCTGGCGAAGAGTTCGGCGGCGATTATCAATATCGCCCGCTTAAATTCGCTGACGATTGATGCCGCCGCCCTGCGGCCGCCGCAGTCCGCAGCGGGTCTGGCGGCCGGATTTGAGATCTTTGTTCCGCTGGCGGGGTTGATCGATTTTGCCCAGGAAGCGGCCCGTCTGGCAAAAGAGCTTAAAAAAACCGAAAAAGAGTTAACTGGCGTCAGTAAAAAACTCGGTAATGACAAATTTCTTGCCAAAGCCCCGGCCGAGGTGATTGAGAAAGAGCAGAAAAAACATGAAGAACTCACCCTGAAAAGCGAAAAAATCAGAGCCAGTATCAAGACTCTGGAGCAGCTTACCGAGTCCTGATTAATGAACTTTATCGGTGCTTTATGTAACGGATCCGGATGAAAAACGGCCCCGTTACATAAAGTCGCCGATTTTTTATGGAGAGGCGGATGCCGTCATCTGTGGTTAGCCTGATTGTTGCTGAAGCCAGTCTTCGTCTCGACCATTTTCTGCATTGTCAATATCCGGAAATTTCTACCAACAGCTGGCGGCGGGCTCTGCGTCAACGTAAGATTCTGGTAGATGGCCGGCCGGCGGCGAAGGGGGTCTCTCTTACCGCCGGACAGACGGTAGCCATTCCCAAGATCCTGCTGCTTCACCTCTTGCCTAAAGCGCCGCTGCCGGAGGCCGCGCCGGAACTGGAGGTTCTCTACCAGGACGATGAACTTCTGGCCTTAAATAAACCGGCCGGTTGTCATACCCATCCGCTCGCGGCTGATGAAACCGGGACTTTAGCCAATCATCTTATCGCGGTTTTTCCTGAACTTGCCGGCGTCGGAGATTTCGGGCCGCTGCAGCCCGGGCTTTTACACCGTCTCGATTTTGCCACCTCCGGAGTCGTTCTGGCGGCCCGCAGTGATGCCGCCTGGAGCTCTTTACGCGAGCAGTTTATCCGTCATCTGGTCTCTAAGGAGTATCTGGCGGAAGTTAAGGGCCGGATCGAGAAAGATATCGTGATCGACAAAGCCTTAACCCATGCCGCAAGCGACCGCCGGCGGATGGTTGTGACTCCGCCGGCCCCGTTATGCCGCGGAATATATCCCGCCCGGACGGAAGTTTTTCCGATTTCATATTCATCTTTTTCCGCTACAACTAGGGTCAGACTGGTTATGTTCAGCGGGGTTATGCACCAGCTGCGGGCCCATCTGGCAGATTGCGGCCACCCTCTTTACGGCGATCTTCTCTACGGCGGCCGGCCGTTTTCGGACGTCACAGTTGACCCGGATGCAGACTCCGGCGGGAGTTGTTTCCATCTCCATTGTGTGCAAATCACTCTGGCGGACGGCCGTAAAATATCGGCTCCTCCGCCGGTTTGGTGGGGAATAGGAGCCGGCTGATTTGAGAGGATGGATTTAGCCCCCGTCAGCCCTATTTTAACTTGCGTTTTACCCGTGAATTTGTATATAGACAGTGTTTATAATTTCTCAGTTCGTACCCTATCCTAAAAAGCTGTTTTTTTGAGTCTCTGATTTCCTGATGGCAAGTAGAACCTACCTTAAATTTATTATCATCGCCGTAGCGGGTCTGCTGCTGTTCTCAGCCGCCGGTTACTTCTTTTACGATCATGTCACCCGGCACTACACCCAGGAAGTGCGGAAGGAGCAGAAGCTGGTGACCGGGCGTATCGTCACCAATCTGGAAAACTATTTTGCCCGGGTCCGGCAGACGGTCGATTCGGTACTTAAATTTACGCCTTTGGGTGCCGATGCTATTAAAGGCATAACCTCAAAGCGTTTTCGTCTCCTCTGGGACATCTATCCAGAGATCACTCATCTCATCTTTATAGGTGCTGATAACAACGTTTACTATACCGGCAATGACGGCGACTATATGCCCTTAGGGCTTTCTCTGCACGATGTGTATGAGTGGCAGTATTTTACGGTTGATCGCTGGCGTGAGGAAAATGATGACTTGAACCTGCATCAGCATATCACGGTTCTTATGCAGTACGTTCCCGAATTTGACAAGGTTATGCCGGTGCCGATGGTCGTCTTCACTAAACGGGTGGAGGTTAACGGGAAGTATGCCGGGCTCATGCTGGTTCCCTATCAGCTCGATTTTCTTTTCGACAACTACTGCCGGAGTATGACGGTTGATAAGCGCCGTGAAGTGGTGGTTACAGATCCTACGGGTAAGGTGGTTTTTTCCTCACTGCCGGGGCTGCTCTATAACAATTTTTATCCGGCCTACGGCAGTTCTGCGGCCGATTTGCTGGCGGAGAAAGAAGGTTTTCTGCCGCGGCTTGATAAAAAACATCTGCCTGAGGTTGTGGCCGCCCTGAGTAATCGCAGCTCCTTTGCCACCTCCATGAAGATCGGAAAGGGAAAGGGTAAGCTCCCCCCGGATACTTATCTGGCTTCATTCGAGAGTCTTAAACTGGTAACCCCCGACTGGACGGTGATGGTGGCAAGTCCTGAAATTAAGGCGAATGAGCTGGTCTGGCGCTTGCTTTTACCGATTATCTTCCTCTGTATTATCTCTCTGCTGCTGATTGTTGCGATCTCCTTTGTCATGCTCCGGCGCCTGGATCTTCTGGCCCGGGAGAGTGACATCTTCAAAGCGGGTCTGGCCGCAAGTGTGGACGGCGTTATTGTTCTGGACGGCAAGGGCCGTTACCTGTTTGTGAATCAGTCTTACTGTGAAATTATGGGGATGTCGCAGGATGAACTGGTCGGGGTCGCTTTTGAGGAAAGTTTCGTTAAAGTTACGGGCAAAGGACTGCCGGATGGTATTCTAACCCTTCTGGCGGCCCGCGGCCGCTGGCAGGGTATTGTTTCGTATCGTAGCGGCGGAGGCAAGCCCAGCCGGGAGATCAGCCAGAACTTTTCAGAAATCTATCGTGACGGCCGCCGGGTCGGTTACATCAGTAATCTTCATGATATAACCGAGGAGCGGCGCCTGCAGCGTGAGGTTGAGGTCTACAGTGATTTTCTCCATAAGGAGGTTGAGCGGCAGACCGAGGTTATTGTCCAGACCCAGAAGATGGAGACCGTCGGTATTCTGGCGGCCGGTTTTGCCCATGATTTCAATAACCTGCTGGCCAGTATGCACGGTAATATTGAACTGATGGAGCTTATGCTCAAGAGTTCGCCCGATAAGTGCGGGCAATATGTGGAAAAACTCAAACAGGCCTCCCTGCAGGCGGTGGAGCTGACCGGTAAGATTCTCCTTTTTTCCCGGCGGGATGTCGGTGGTACCGAGACCTTAAGTGTGGTGGAACTGGTGGAATCAGCCCTGGCCTTAGTGCCGCCGTCAATGCCGGCCCAGATCGTTTGTGACTATCTGGAGGACAGTGATAAGGTTCAGCTTGAGGTTAACCGTTCATCTCTGGTGCAATCGCTGCTGAACCTGATCTTGAATGCTGGAGAATCCTTCCCCGAGGATCAGAGTGAGGCCCGGATCAAGGTAGTTGCCAAGGTTAAATTTGTCGATCGTTATTTAGGCCAGCGTTTTAACCTGGTACCGGGTAAATGGTATTGTGAAATTACGGTTTCCGATAACGGCAGCGGGATTCCGCCGGCCATGATGAAGAGAATCTTCGACCCGTTTTTCAGTACCAAAGAGTGGACTGACCGGAAGGGTACCGGCCTGGGCCTGCCGATCGCCTACCGGACGATTATCAATCACAATGGAATTATTACGGTAAATTCAGAGGTCGGGGCCGGCAGTTCCTTCGTCATCTATCTGCCGGTTGCCAGCGGTGTGAAAAAGGCTCCGGTGCCGAAACTGGTGGAAGAGCATTCCCATGATCTGAAGGCGAAAAACATTCTTCTGATTGAAGATGAAGAGATATTGAGAGACAGTATCAAGGTTCTGCTTGAAATCTATGGTGGTCAGGTTAAGTCTGCGGCTCACGGTCGAGAGGGGCTGGAGATTTTACGGGAGTTGGAGATCGATCTGATTATTCTTGATCTGATCATGCCGGGGATGAGTGGTGAGGAGTTTCTGGCGGCCATGGAGAAGGAGCATATAAAGATCCCGGTTATGATTATGACCGGTACGGTCAACGAGGGTTTCCGGGTCTGTAAACTCTATCCGGTGGTGATGGAGGTCATGGAGAAACCCTTTTCCCAGAAAGAGCTGCTGCAGTGCTGCAGCAACCTGCTTCTGTAACCCTACGTCTGCAGCAGTTTCTCCCCTGCGGCGATAACCTCTGCCGCCGGCAGTTCATCGATGCAGGCCCGGCTTTTATTCGGGCAGCTGCGGCTGCCGTGCCGGGAACCAGCAGGGAGTAGGCAATCTGAAAATTTAAGGCTTTAAGTTTTGCGATCCATCACTTATACCGGTTGTTTTTTTACGGATATCCGCATTTTTTAACATAAAACAGCGGCAAGATGGAACAAAAAACCGGCCGCCAAAGAAAGCCTGTGGTTGAAATAAGTACTCTTAATGTGTTAGTTAGGCGCCGGCATGAAAACATCCGCAGTAATAATTGTAACTTTTCACAGGATAAAACAATGAGTGATGAAGTAAGAGTGCGTTTTGCTCCAAGTCCGACCGGTTATCTCCATATCGGCGGGGCGCGGACCGCGATTTTGAATTGGCTCTATGCCCGGCAGCAGAATGGTAAACTTATTTTGAGGATTGAAGATACCGATACCGAGCGCTCGACCAGTGAGATGATTCAGGGGATTCTCGACGGGCTTGCATGGCTCGGGATTGAGTGTGATGAAGGTCCCTACTACCAGTCCGATTTTATTAAAGAACATACCGCCGCGGCGGAGACTCTTCTGGCTTCGGGGGCGGCTTACAAATGTTTCTGCAGCAAGGAGGAGCTTGAGGCCAAACGTGAAATCGCCAGAGCCAATAAAGAGGATTTCCGTTACGATCGCACCTGTCGCAAACTTACTCCGGCCGAGGTCGCGGAAAAGGAGGCGCAGGGAGAGCCGTATGTGGTACGGCTTAAGGTTCCCGAAGGTGAGGGGGCGGTGGTTTTTGATGATGCGGTTTACGGCACGATCACTAAACGTTATCAGGATATTGAGGATTTCGTTATTGTCCGGGCCAACGGGCAGCCGCTCTATCTGCTCTCCAACGTCGTCGATGATGCCCGGGACCGGATCAGCCATGTTATTAGGGGTCAGGACGGTCTCGGCAATACGCCGAAACAGATTCTGCTCTATCAGGCTTTGGGGCTGAAACTCCCGGTTTTCGCCCACATGAGTCTGACTCTGGACCCGAAAAAAGCCAAGATTTCCAAACGCACACACGGGGAACTGGTGGCGATTCATTTCTATCGCGACCACGGTTTTATCCCCTGGGCCCTGGTCAATTTTCTTGTTCTTCTGGGCTGGTCGAATCCCGAATCAAAGGAGATTTTCTCCTATGAAGAGCTGCTTGAGGCTTTTTCGTTTGCGGGGATGAACCGGGCCAATTCGGTTTTTAACGTTAATAAAAATGATCCCAAGTTTATCACCGACCCCAAAGCCATCAACATGAATGCCCACTACATTAAAACGATGGCGCTTACGGAACTTGAACCCTATGTCCGGGAGGTGCTGGAAAAAGCCGGTCTGTGGCGGGATGAGTATGCGGCAGAAAAACGGGAGTGGTTTTTAAATACGGTCGATCTGATTCGGGCCCGCTACCACCTGTTGACCGATTTTGCCTCTTTGGGAAAACCCTATTTCAGTGATGAAGTTCAGTATGAGATTGAACCCAAGGCCAGGAAACGTAATCTCGATAAATTCCCCGGCTTAAGTGAATGGCTGCCGCAGCTGGCTGAGCGTCTGGAAAAGCTTGAGGATTTCAGTGAACCGGCAATTGAAGAACTGATGCGGAATCTTGCCGAAGAGCTTGAGGTTAAACCCGGGGTGATTATCAACGGGGTCAGAACCGTAATAACCGGCCAGCTTGCCGGCCCCGGCCTTTTTGAGATCGTTACCACGATCGGCCGGGAGCGGGTCGTCGCCCGCCTGCGCAATACGCCGAGTCTCTATTAGATCAGCTTTTTCGCGCCGAGATAGCGTTCACCTTCGCTGTAGATGCAGCCGCAGTATTGCTGCCGGTACATGGCCTCGGTTTTTGAGATCTCAATGCCCTCTTTCCAGCCTTCCCGGAAATCCTCGTAATAGAATTTGACCCCGTAGCGGCGGCCGAGGGTTTCGCCGAGTTCACGAATGAGTTCGTGATTTTGAAATTTGCTGTAGAGCAGGGTCGTGGTAAAGGCCTCAAATTTGCCTTTGCGGGCGATGGCGGCCGCTTTTTCCAGGCGGTCCTGATAACAGAAGCGGCAGCGTTCGGTTTCTCGGAAGATGGCATTCTGCAGGAAATTTACCAGTTCATAACGTTCATCGACAATCAGCGGCAGATCGATTTTGTCAGCCCAGTCAGCAAGGGTTTCCCGCCGTTTTTGCCACTCCGTGTAGGGGTGAATATGGTTGTAGAAAAAGGCGCGCAGGCTATGGTTCTGCTGTCGTAATTGCTTGACCGGGTAGACGGCGCAGGGGCCGCAGCAGCAGTGCAGAAGAATTTTCATAGGCATTAAAATGTTTCAAAAAATCAGGTTGACAGATCAGCTCTTTTGCATTAGTTACAGCCCTTCGGAAAATCCTGAGCTTTAAGGCTTGTTTTTTTCCGTCGGTTCATTCGGTCGCGGTTTTTCGTGACCGTTTCTCCTATGGTGGGTGTAGCTCAGTTGGTTAGAGCGCAGGATTGTGGCTCCTGAGGCCGAGGGTTCGAATCCCTCTACTCACCCCAAAAATTAAAAACCCGAAGTAGAACCTCTTGGAAAACATCTGGTTTGGCTTCGGGTTTTTTGTTTTTTCCCGGAGCAGAGCTCTTTTTTCGGTAATTGTCAGGTTTAAGTTTCGCTTCCCTACTATTGGGATTTATCATACTTGTCAATAGCAAACAGGTTCGTTTTTATTAGTTTCCGTTCGACCCGGAGTTCAGACTGCGGTCATGGAGTTGGCGGATTTGACATTAATTGAGGGGTCTGTTAGACAAATATCAGTTGCCGACTGTTCAAGTAATCGATAATCATGACATAAGGTGGTGAGACTGCCGCCGGATTTAAACTGACGGAGTATCAATGAGAATAGTTATCGCCGGTTCCGGAGAAGTCGGATTTCATCTGGCCGAACAACTGGTTACCAGTCATCAGGATGTGGTGCTGATCGAAAAGGATCCGCAGCGGGCCAAGTTTGTGGCCGACCATCTTGACTGTATGGTAGTTCAGGGAGAATGCAGTGACCCGGCAACCCTGGCCGAAGCCGGAGTCGACGAGGCCAATACCTTTATCGCGGTCTCCAATCTGGATGAGGTCAATATCGTCTCCTGTCTTGTGGTCGCGAACGAATTCGATGTGAAAACCAAGATCGCCCGGGTACGCAGTATCCAGTACCGCCGCAGTGGTATCCTGAACAATACCAGTCTCGGTATCGATTATGTCGTCAATCCCGAAATCGAGGCCGCTCGGGCCATCATGAACATCGTCGCTTACGGAGCCACCGGTGAGGTGCTGGTTTTCGATGATACCGATATTCAGTTGCGCAGCATCTTTGTTGACGAGAATTCAATCTTTCGTGATAAAACCCTGCGTGAGGCCCGGGTTGCGATGAGTCACAATTTCATTATTGCCGGCATCAGCCGGGATGAGGAGCTCCTCATACCCTACGGTGATACCCGAATTCTCCCGGGAGACAGGGTCTACATTGTCGCCAGCCGGCAAAATATGGAACGAATCTTTGCCCGCACCGGCTTGAAGCGGCAGGAGTTGCATAATGTCGTGGTCGTCGGCGGGGGTAAGATCGGCTGTTATGTAACTGAATTCCTTTTAGGCAGCGGACGCAGTGTCAAGATTGTCGAAAAAAATTATCAGCACTGCAAGTACCTCGCGGAGCGTTTTCCCGAGGCGCTGGTGATCAACGAGGATATCTCCGATGATAAACTGTTCGAGGATGAGCAGCTCTACACCTCCGACCTGCTGGTAACTACCACCCCGGATGAAGCCCTGAACATGCTCACTGCACTCTACGCCAAGAGTCTGGGGATCAAACGGGTGGTGCCGGTAGTCAACAAATCGAGCTATATCAATATTGCCGATAAATTGAAGATCGACGCGATCGTCAGTCCCAAGGCCAGTTCCGTCAGCGCGATTTTGAAATATGTCCGGCGGGGAAATATTAAACGGATCTATTCAATCTTTGACGGTAAGGCTGAAGCGATCGAGTTTGCGATCAGCCCCTTAAGCCGTATAGCCGGCAAGATGGTTAAAGAGATGCAGCTGCCGAATGGAACCCTGGTGGTGGCGGTCAACCGGAGCCGGAACGGAGAGAGCAAGAATTTTGTTCCCAACGGCGAGTTTGTTATTGAAGCCGGGGATAATGTGGTTACCTTTGCCAAAGCGGAGCAGGTTGACGCTCTGGAAGAACTTTTCCTGAGTTGATCGCAAAATCCATGAATCCTAAAATTGTTTTACGGATAATATCCTACCTGCTTCTGATCGTCTGTGCTTTTATGCTGACGGCGGTGGCCGTGGCTATCTCCTTCAATGAAATGGCGGAGGCTAAAACCTTTGCTTCAGTTGTGGGGGTAACCGTTTTTCTGGCCGGGGGCTTTCTTCTCTGGGTGCGTTCATCACCGCACTCTAATCCTTCATTCAAGGACGGTTTTCTCTTTGTTACCGGCAGTTGGGTGATTGTTGCTCTGTTCGGGGCCCTGCCCTTCTATCTCTCCGGGGCGATTCCCTCGTTCTGCGACGCCTATTTTGAGACGATCTCCGGTTTTACCACGACCGGGGCATCAATCCTGACCGAAATTCAGAGCCTGCCCCATTCGATTCTCTACTGGCGCTCCCTGACCCACTGGCTCGGCGGCATGGGAATTGTCGTTCTGACGGTTGCTATCCTGCCGCTGCTCGGGGTCGGCGGCCTGCAGCTGGTAAAGGCCGAGGCGCCGGGGCCGACGGTAGATAAAATAACTCCGCGGATTACGGAAACGGCAAAATATCTCTGGTATATCTATCTCGGCATGACGGTGGTTGAAACCCTGATGCTGATGTTCGGCGGCATGAGTTTCATCGACTCTCTGATTCATACCTTCGGCACCCTGGCAACCGGTGGTTTTTCAACCAAAAACGGCAGTGTCGAGCATTTTAACTCGGCTTACATCGATTGGGTGATCACCTTCTTCATGGTCGCGGCGGGGATGAACTTCGTTCTCCATTTCCGGCTCTTGACGGGCCAGGCCCGATCGCTGTTGAAAAATTCCGAATTGAAAGCCTACCTCCTGATATTTGCGGCCGCAACCCTTACGGTCGCTGTAATTCTCAGCCTGCATGAAGTCTATCCCGCCTTTAAGGATTCTCTGCGTTATGCCGCCTTTCAGGTTGCGTCAATTTTAACAACTACCGG
Organism: Thermodesulfobacteriota bacterium; assembly: GCA_024763535.1. Lineage (GTDB taxonomy): Bacteria > Desulfobacterota > Anaeroferrophillalia > Anaeroferrophillales > Tharpellaceae > Tharpella. The sequence goes on along the minus strand of JANTFH010000007.1, from coordinate 60,907 downwards.
CTTTGTCAGTGCTGATTATGAGACCTGGCCCCATGTTGCCCAGGCGATTCTGTTTCTGTTAATGTTCATCGGCGGCTGTTCCGGTTCGACCGGCGGCGGAATCAAAGTGGTTCGCTTGGTTACCCTTTTCAAACAGGCAGTTAATGAGATGAAGTATCTGCTTCATCCTAAGGCGATTTTCCCGCTGCGTATCTCCGGCAAGGTGGTACCGAAAAATACTGTTTATGCGATCTCCGGTTTCTTTTTTCTCTATATTGCCATTGTTCTGCTGGTGACCTTTGCGGTCTGTCTCTCCGGGGTTGATCTGTTAAGTTCACTGACTGCGGCCCTGGCCACCGTCGGTAATATCGGGCCCGGCTTCGGCCTGGTCGGGCCGACTAAAAACTACGCCCATTTCATTGATCCGATCAAATGGCTCTTAAGCTTCGCCATGCTCGCCGGACGCCTTGAGCTATATACCGTGCTGGTGCTGTTTACGCCGATGTTCTGGAAGCGTTAAGTTATACTCAAATTAGCTGTAAAAAAAGGGGGGCGCTCAAATATGATTGAGCGCCCCCTTTTTTTTGGTTTATCGGTGACCGGTTTGGTAAATCCGGTATCGATCTATTTTTTGCTCTCTTCCCGTTTGGCCGAGATGATCAGCACCGGCTCCGCCGGGACATCCCGGTAGTGGCCTTTGGTCGTGGTTTTGACCGCGGCAATCTTGTCGATCGTGCCGACCCCTTTGACCACCTTGGCAAACACCGCGTAACCGAAACTGTTGCTGTTATGATCAAGGTTACTGTTGTTCTTCAGGTTGATAAAGAACTGGCTGGTGGCGCTGTTGATGTCCGAGGTCCGGGCCATCGACAGGGTCGCCCTCAAGTTTCGCAGGCCGTTAGCAGCTTCATTCTTGATTGGCGGGTTGTTGCTTTTCTTCTCCATTTTGGCATCAAAGCCGCCGCCCTGAATGACAAAACCGGGGATGACCCGATGAAAAATGGTGCCGTCGTAGAAACCGGCATCAACGTAGTTAAGAAAGTTTTTGACGGTAACCGGGGCCTTTTCCGGGTAGAGCTCGATAACCATAGTTCCCAGGCTGGTCTCCATGACAACGCGCGGATTATCAGCTGCTTTTGTGTTGGTTACACATCCCAGGGTTAACGCCAGGCAAAGTCCTGCCAGTAATAAAAATTTAGTAAACATCATAGTTTCTCCTTAAAATAAATTAGATCCATTTCTGCAGGGCGGCGATAATCTTTGCCGCCTGTTCCTTATTTGAAATATTGAATTTTGACTGCGGCATATATTTGCCGTTGACCTTGCGGTAGCGGCGAATGGTAAAAAGATCCTTGCCGAATTCCTCATTTTTCTTATCCCAGTTCTGATAGTGAAAGACGATCGTCGTCCAGGCACCCCGGGTCAGAACCTCTTTGTCGAGTTCTTTGACCAAAAGCTGTCCGTCCTCTTCATAATCAAGGGTGATATCATCAATTGTTTCCGCCATTATCCTGTCTCTCCTGTTTTATTGTTAAAGAGTTGGCTATCTTGTGTATCTATCTTAATAGTTGTTATGTTTTTATTTTACGTCGATTGCCGCTGCCGCCGCGCAGGAGGCCGTAAAAGGCGCCGATTACACCCCCGGTAAGGTGGGCGAACTGGGAGATGTTGTCGTTTCCCAGAGAGCTGTAAATTTCGTTGCCGAGATAGAGAAAGGCGACCAGAATAAGTGTCAGCGGCACTTCTCCGGCCCGGATATTGGCGCAGGAGCTTAAGAGAATCAGCATAAAAACTATGCCGCTGGCTCCCATCAGGCCGGTATTGAAAAAAATCGCGTTAAGGATTGCCGTCAGCAACGCCGTGACCATGATCATCTCGAAGATGAGGCCGGAGCCGAATTTCTCTTCATTAATCGGGCCGATCAACAGGAGCAGGGAAAGGTTGGCGGTGAGATGCGCGATACTGCCGTGGCCCAGGATATAGGTGAAAAACTGAATATAGTGGAGCGGCGAGCCGGTAAGTCCCGGATAGGCCGTAAAAAAAGTCTGGGTCGTAGCTCCGTTGGTGAGTTTGTCGGCGGCCATTACGGCACAGCAGAGCAGGGCCAGCGTCAGCGTGACCGGAGCGTTATAACGAATCCTCATGTACAATCCCGTCTTTGGCAAGAATCATTGCTGTCTGTTTTATCCGAACGCCGCCCTAAATAGGGCTTGTAACCAACCTTGTCAAGCTGATTTTACGATTTCTGAAAGTAATTAATCCACAATTAATGGCAGTATTCGATTGACAAATTGAGTTCCGGAATGATAGCTGTTTCAGCAGGAGCTATATGGAATTACGTTCTTTTTACTCTGGATAAGGTGCTCTAATTTGTCTCAGACTGAACCCGGCCGCCGCCTGATTGTCTTCGATTTTGAAACTACCGGTCTCTCGCCGAAAAATGGCGACCGGGTTATCGAAATCGGGGCGGTTGCCATCGAAAACGGCCGCCTGAGCGACGAGTTTCACAGCCTCATCCATACCGAGAGAAAAATCCACTGGGCCGCCCGCCGGGTTCACGGTATAAGCAACAAAATGCTGACCGGCCAGCCTCCTGCGGCCCGAATCTTTCCTGCATTCCATCGTTTTATCGCCGCCGACCCTCTTATCGCCCACAACGCCGCTTTCGATCTTCGTTTTCTCGAAAATGAGTTCGCAAAACTCGGCCTGACCCTGGAAAATCCCCACCACTGCACCCTTAAACTGAGCCGCAGATATAATCAAACCCTTAAGAGCCACAAACTTGAAAACGTCGCCCGTCATCTTTTAGGCGATGCCGCCATCGCCGATTTGAACCTGCACCGGGCCCTGGACGACGCCCGCCTGACGGCAAAAGTCTGGTTGAAAATGATGGGAAGGAGAGAGTACGAAACGGGCGGGAAGTAAATTTTTTAATAATAAGGTTAGCGAATGAAAGATTTTAAGCGTATTGTCTTTTTTACCGGGGCCGGGCTTTCGGTCGAGAGTGGGATTCCGACCTATCGCGGGTCGGGCGGAGTCTGGAAACAGTACAATTATCAGGAGTATGCCTGCGAGGAGGCCTTTATTCGGGATCCGGAGAAGGTCTGGGACTTTCATGATCAGCGCCGGGCCATGATTGCCGATTGTCAGCCTAATATAGCCCACAAAATCATTGCCGAAGTTCAGCGGCGCCACCCGCGGACGACTATCATCACCCAGAATATCGACGGTCTGCATCAGCGGGCCAGTGCCCGGAAAGTGATAGAACTGCACGGCAGTATCTGGCGGCTTCGCTGTCCCGAAAGCGGCGTTATTGAAGATAATTTTGAGGTTCCTCTGGCGGAGCGGCGCTGCGGCCGTAACTCCTGGTGGCGGCCCGATATCGTCTGGTTCGGTGATGCTCTGCGGGAGGAGACCACAGATGCGGCTCTTAGAGCCCTGCGGCAATGTGATCTTTTTCTCTGTATCGGCACCTCGGCGGTGGTGTATCCGGCGGCCCGGATGCCCCAGATTGCGGTTGACAACGGGGCGGAAACGATTGAGATAAACCCTGAGAAGACTCCGATTTCACCTCTTTTTCAGCGCTGTATGAGAAGTTCCGCCGGTCCGGCCCTGGCGGAGCTCTTTCCGGGTTATATTTAAGCAAAAGATATTTTCAAAGTGTCCTGATCGCCGGGGAAATTTGGTGTCGGCACCGCCGGGTCTTATGAATTAATCAATTTGAAAAAATCTGTTATTAATGTTATTAACAATTAGTCTGGGATTGTTTTTCGGCGGTCATGGAGGGATTTCCTGATCTTGGGCCGATAATGATTTTTGCCGGTTGGGATGGTCAATGGATATCTCGTCAAAATTGCTTCTGGGAGTTCTGTTCGGGGCCGTGGGTCTGGGTTTTCTGACTTACGGCCGGAAACAGAAAGCAATAGTTCCGCTGGTTGTCGGGATCATCCTGTCGCTTCTTCCCTATATGATTGCAAATGTCTGGATGGCTGTGGGGGCTGGGGTTATCCTGGCTTGCGTACCTTACTTTATAAGGTTTTAAGACGCGACTGATCTATTGAATTTTACTTTTAATATAGACCGATTTTTAATCGTAAACCTGTAAGAGGATCTTAAAAGATGGCGAAATTACCGGAAGTTGTCAATGAAGCCTGGATAAATCGTGATGAGCGCAGTATCTTCACTACGGTTAATGCGGATGGTGTTCCCAACTCTGTTTACATTACCTGTACCGCCAGATATGGTGAAGACCTGATCGTGATTGCCGACAACTATTTTGACAAAACCAAAAAGAATATTTTCTCCGGGAGTTCGGGCTCGGTTCTTTTTATTACTAAGGATGGTAAGGCTTATCAGGCTAAAGGCTCGATTGAATATCATCGGGAGGGCAAGATCTTTGAGGATATGAAGACCTGGAATCCGGAAAAACATCCCGGCCATGGTGCCGTGGCCTTAAAGGTAGAAGAGGTCTACTCCGGAGCTGAAAAAATTTTTGGTTAAAGGGTTATCCTGAACCAGGAGAGACTTACTTTGCTGACTGTTTTGTTACGGTTCAGGCCGGCAGACGAATAATCTTTTCGGCTGCCGGTGTCATTTTAAATAGCATCACTCCTCAATTTTATCTCTGTAACATTGCGAAAAAGTCAAGTTTTATCAGGTTGCTGTGCTTTTATATTATACTTCATAAATTTAGAGGCTTGACGGCTGCTTGACAATAGGATACTTAACAAGTATAGTTATGGATATCTGAACCTCAGGGGCTCTTCCCTGAGGATAAATGCTTTGCCCATTTAATTTGAGTTTGTGTAGATTTATGGATGGTTACGTAAAAAGAGCGATTTTTGTTTATGATAAAGAGAGTGAATATATCTGTGAGTCCATGCAGGATAATCCTTTTGAAACTGAGGTTACCTGCGTTGAGATAGACGGTCTGGAAGAGCTTTTGCAAACTCGTGAGAAAAAGGTAAGACATGTGGTTGTGTCCGGATCAATCGAGTTGATTAAAAAGGTCTTTGGTTTGGCGAAAACTGCAGGTTTCAGTATCGGGATTGTGGCCCTGCCGTCGCAGAGAGATCTGATCAGCTGCTATGACCTTTCGCCGACGGTGTCTGCGGGTATCGATCTGGCCCTGCAGGAAGGGGTGGCCCAGCCGTTTGACCTGGTCTTTTGTAACGATAAAATGCTGCTTTTTAAGGCGACTGTGGGGCGTCTGCCGCTACTGGAGGCGGTCGGAGATACAAGCCGCCTGCAACTGCTGAAGAATGGAGTGAGAAAGTTATCCGGGCTCAGGCTGCTGCCATTTAATTTTACAACCGGCAGCGGCAAAAAGGTCGATACCTGCGCCAGCGGTTGTATGATCATCCAGCATCATCACGGAACCCGGGCAGCAACCGTTATTAATACTGACAGTTCCAGCGTTGATGGCAAGGTTTCATTGCTGATTTCCGCCCCTTTTTCCATCTATTCCTATCTGCAGTTTATCTTCTCTTGCCTCGGTTTTTCCCGCCGGAAGAGAAAACTTTCTCATACGGTCGGTTATATCAAGAGTCCTGAGATAACTATCAATTCCGGGGTTGAACTGGATGTTGTTGTCGATGGTGAAGGAGTTACTAAAACCCCTGTCTCCTGCCGGGTGGAGAAGCAGGCTGTGCGGATCAACCTCGGGATTAATGCCCGGGAAGAGGTTTCGGGTCAGAGTGGGACGGAGGAAAAAATTGAAATAGATAATCTGCCCCGCGGGAAAGAGGTGGTTAAACTGCAGCAAAAGCACCTGCCCTTTTTCTCGGTGGCTTCGGAAGATCGTTTCAAAACCCTCTTTATAGCTCTTCGCAGTGACGCGAAAATTGATACTTCCTATATTGTCTTGATGCTGCTCAGTACTTTGCTGGCGACTATCGGGGTCTATCTCAACTCATCGGCAGTGGTTATCGGAGCGATGCTGCTGGCTCCGCTGATGGCACCGATTGTCTCATTGGCCATGGGTCTCTTGCGCTATGATGATGAGCTGACGATAAACTCCATGAAAAAAATCGGCCTGGGTGTGCTTCTGGCTCTGAGTGCTTCCGCTCTGCTGGTACTGTTCTTTTCATACAAACCGCTTACCAGTGAGATGCAGGGGCGGCTTAATCCGACGCTGCTTGACCTAGGTGTCGCGGTTATCGCCGGAGTTGCCGCGGCCTATACGAAGTCATTTCAGGAGATCATGCAGGGTCTGGCCGGGGTTGCTATTGCAGTGGCTCTGGTGCCGCCTCTGGCAGTTGCCGGGATTGGTCTCGGCCGCGGTGATGTATACTTTTTCAGCCATGCCTTTCTCCTTTTTATAACCAATCTGTTCGGCATCGTTTTTGCGTCTATTTTTACCTTTCTGGTTCTCGGTTTTTCACCTGCGGTCAAGGCCCGGCGCAGTGTTCTGGCAGTGCTTCTGGCTCTGGCTTTGATAACCGTGCCCCTCTACTATTCATATAATAAAATTCTAAACAAATACCATGCGGAGAAAAGATGGCAGGTTGAACGTTTTCTGGTTAACGGGAAATATATTATTATCCGTAATATTCGTTTGAGTACTCAGGAGGATGTGGATGTTATCTTTATGGATATCCTGGCCCGTGAATCACTCTCCCGCAAAGATCTGAATCAGCTTAAAATGAAGATAAGAAGTAATTTCCCCAACAGAATTGTTATCAGAGCAAAGATAGAATACATCCTATGAAAAAAATTATTTTCCTGGCAGCTCTTTTATGTGCAATCATGTTGTTAATCTCTGGATGTGAGCAAAAAGAGTCGATCACGCCCAGCGGTAAGACCATTAAAATCGGCATAATCGGTCCCATGAGCGGCAAGTTTTTGGCTCAGGGAGTGAATGGCGTTGAAGGGATTAAAGCGGCCATGAAGGTTCAGCCGCTTCTGCATAATGGCGACGCCCTTGAACTAGTGATTGAGGATGATGGTGACGAGCCGACCCAGACAATATCGGCTCTACGGAAATTGGCGGAAATCGAGAAGGTTGCCGCGATATTATGTTTCTCAGACAGCGCTTCGGTTCTGGCCATGGAACCCTTTGTGGACAGATATAAAATTCCGGTCGTTGCTATTCTTGCGACCCACCCGGAGGTGGCTAAACACAGTGAATATACAACTCAGCTCTGTTTTGATGATATCTTTCAGGGCTCGGTGGCCGCTCTTTTTGTCCGCGATGAACTGCTGATTGAAAGAGTGGCGATTATGGACAATCCCGACAACCCCTATTCGATTCGCCTGGCGGCTGAATTCAGGCGTAAATTCGAATCAACAGGAGGTCAAATTACGGCGATTGTCAATGTTTCCGACGGGGTTGACGATGTCCCCGCCATTATGGAGAGTCTCAAGATCAAAAAAACTCAGCTTGTATATATGCCGATTAAGGCTGAGAGCCTGATAAAACTGGTTAAGGCCATCCGCAAGATTCACTGGCATCCTAAGCTGATGAGCAGCGATGGTCTTCTGGCAACGGTATTAAGCCGTTTTCAGGGTGATGTACATTTGCTGGAAGGTTTGATGGCAACCGAGTTTTTTGGGGAGAGAAAGCTTGATAGTCTTAAAACGGACTATGAAAGGGAACTTCTAAGAGCCTATGACTCTCTTTTTGATCACCCGCCAACCTCCTATTCCGGTCTCGGAGCTGAAGCCTACGCTGTCTTGTGTGATGCGTTTAATCGCAGCCGTGACCTCGGGGATCGTTCCGAAATTAACAATAAGCTGAAACAGACAAAAGATTTTCCCGGTATCTCCGGAAGGATTTCGATAACCGCCAGCGGCAAAAGCCAAAGAACCCTTTATGTCGATTCCATCAAGAACGGGTCATTAAAAGTTCTGGTTAAAGTCTATTGATGATTTACGGCAATACAGCTTTACGGGCTTTTTATGTTTTTACAAGCTGCCTCAAATTTAGAATAAGCAGATATGGAGGAGAAAGTATGATTCGTGAAGATATGGGGCGGTTTATAACTGGCGCTCCGGTTTCGGGGGAGGGAAGAGACGGTGTCGGCTTATTGTTCAAGCAGTCAGGGCCGGGTTGGCTTCTGCTGTTTGCCGGTCTGCTGTTTTTCCTGATTTCCGGGTGTGCTCAACTGGAATTAACCCCGGTGGCCTCTCCCGCAACCGGAGTCTATCATCCGGGCAAGTTTGTCTGGTATGATCTGTTGACGGATGATGTCGAAGGGGCCAAAAACTTTTACGGAAATCTGCTGGGCTGGACTTTTACGACCCGCGGCCGTTACACGGTTATCGCAAACGATAAACAGACTATTGGCGGTGTGGTTGAAGTAAAGTCTAAAGATAAGGAGAAACATGCGGCCCGTTGGCTGGCGTCACTTTCGGTCGCGGATGTCGACCGGGCGGCAGCTTTTGTGCGTCAGGCCGGAGGCGTTGTTCATGAAGGACCGGTTGATAAAGCAGAGCGCGGTCGGATGGCTCTGGTCAGCGACCCGCAAGGCGCCCAACTGGTGCTGATGCATGCCTCAAGTGGTGATCCGGAAGATCTAGAGGCAGCGATAGGTTCCTGGCTCTGGGTTGAGTTATGGAGTAATGACCCGGAATCATCTCTGGCCTTTTATAAAAAACTCGGCGGCTATCATGTGCTTGGCTGGAATGATAACTACTGGCTGCTGGAAACCGACCGCTGGCGGGCCGGGGTGCGTCTGATTGCGGAGAAAGATCTTGAAGCCCGCTGGGTTCCGACCGTCCGGGTAGCGGATACGATAGTAACCTCAAGGTATGCCGAAATGCTGGGCGGCAAGGTACTGGTTGAGCCGGGTGACGCCTCCAATAATGAGAGTGCGGCTTTGATCAAAGATCCCGCCGGGGCTCTTTTTGTGGTGCAGCAGTGGGAAAAAGAGCCGGTGGCCGGAGGAGGAGATCATGACTAAATCTCTAAGATTGTGGCTGGCCGGTATATCTTTGCTGATTATTTTTCTTTTATCGGGATGTAGTGGTGGTTCGTCCACCACTTACTATGGCGGTTACTATGACCCGTATCCGAGTTGGGGACACCATCATGTACATTATCACGATTATCGTCCGGGACGGCCGTCGCGACCGGATCGGCCTGAGCGCCCGGATAAACCGCGGCCGCCACGACCAACGCCACGACCAACGCCGCGGCCGATGCCCCGGGCCAGATGATTTTGCAAATTGAAAATAGTGTGGTTGCGTTTGGTAAGTAACCTGCAGGAAAATATTTTTATCAGAAAATTTTTAGCGAAAAGGGTTTATTTATGAAAGTATGCCGTATTCTCACGACGATTGTAATGATTGCTTTGATCCTGACTCTCCCCGGTTCGGTGCGGGCGGACAAACCTACGGCGGAAAAATCTGTTAAGGTTGTAAAGGAGCTGCCGGTCGAAATTGTCGACCAGGATACTAATAATTTGCTTCATCAGATCAACCTGATTGCGGCTGAGAGTAAACGCCTTAAGGCCACCATGCAAGATGAGAGCATTGAAGAGCGGTTGGTTATAATCTTGCAACTTTCTCAACTCTGGCTTCGGGCTGAGAAAACTATTTTACCGCTGGCGGATAATCTTATCGAACTGGAAAAGAAGCAGAAGCAGGTGGAACTGCGGCACCAGGTTGAATCTGTCTTCAAACAGATATTGATAAACTTAAAGTCGGAAGTCGAGCGTTTGGGTGAACGGATAGATATCGTTCGTGAACAGCGCCGTGAGGCACCTCCCGCAAAGAGCTACGCCCTGCAACTGCAGGTGACTCGGATGACAGGTTATCTGGATAGATTTCTGGAGATGAATCTTCATGTTCTTGATAAGATGAGTCAGATCGGCATGGACACTGAATCCGAGTATAAGCTTCTGCAAAGGCGGCTTACCGGCCGGGTGGAAGAGCTTTTCGGGCGTATATCTTTGTCGCTGGTGCGAGTGGATGATTTGAAACAGCGGCTTAAATCTATTCCCGATGATGCCGAGGCGGCCAAACTCCTGATTGTGGCAAATAAATGTCTGGAAAATAATTCAGAAAGCATGGAGAAGGCACTGAAGCTACTCGATCTGATGCATGTCAATACGGCAGATTATCGCAGCCGCCTGGTGGCAACCACTCAGGATCTCGCCTCCCAGCTGCTCAGTGTCGGGGTGTTGACGAGATTATCGCGTCGGGCCCTGGATGCCGCGTTTAACGGGGTGGTCGAATATGGTCCGTCCGCCCTGATGAAAATAGTGCTGTTCTGTCTCATTATCTATTTCTTCAGCCTGATGAAGCGTCTGTTACGTTCCGGTCTGATAAAATTGTTCGATAGACCGGATTTTAAATTTACCCATCTGGCCCGGGATATGATTGTTACCTGGATTTCCCGGTTGGTTATGATCTTCGGGGTTATTCTGGCCCTGTCGCAAATCGGTATCAGCTTGGGGCCGCTACTGGCCGGTCTTGGAGTTGCCGGTTTTGTTGTTGGTTTCGCCCTCCAGGATACCCTGAGTAATTTTGCCTCCGGGATGATGATTCTGGTCTATCGTCCCTATGATATCGGGGATCTGGTCGATGTCGGCGGGGTCTTCGGGGTTGTCAATAAGATGAATCTGGTTTCGACCACGTTGTTGACTCTGGATAATCAGGTGATTGTCATCCCCAACAGTAAGATCTGGGGTGATGTTATTAAAAATGTAACCGCTCAGGAGACCCGCCGCATCGATATGGTGTTCGGTATCTCCTACAGTGACGACATCCCCAAAGCCGAGGCTCTGCTGGAGGAGATCCTGCAATCCCATGACAAGGTGCTGAAACATCCTGAACCGGTGGTGCGGCTGCACGAACTGGGGGCTTCCTCCGTGGACTTTGTTGTGCGCCCCTGGGTTCGGGTTGAGGACTATTGGGATGTGTACTGGGATGTTACCCGGGCGGTTAAGTTGAAATTTGACGCCGCGAATATCTCGATTCCCTTTCCCCAGCGTGATGTTCATGTCTACAACGAGAACGCTCTGGTTCCGGCCCCGGAACAGTAACACCGCCCGATTTGCGGGTGCACAAGATAATTTCCGGGCCTTAAACCGGTAAAATTAAGGTCTTAGACTTACTTGTCTGCGGGAAATGCCCGCGGTAGAAGGACATTACACATATGTTCAATGTTCGTTTAGGGAAATTATCTGCCGTCATCATCTTGCTCTTCCTGTTCGCCGGGCCGGCGGCAGTTTCTGCCGGCAACTCGCTAAGTGTTGCCTACTGCGTCGATTGTGTCCCTTTCCAATTTCAGAATGAGCAGGGTCGAGCGGCCGGGATGATCATCGATTTATGGCGCTTGTGGTCTAAAAAAACCGGGATCAAGCTCGATTTTCAGCCGGCCTCCTGGAGTGAAACTCTGACCCGCGTCAAGCAGGGTGAATCTCAGGTTCACGCCGGTCTCTTTTATAGTAAAGAGCGTGATCGTTATTTAGATTACGGTGCGATTCTGACTCGTACCGACACCAATGTTTTTCTCTGTCGTGACCTTCCGCTGCTGACAACGATTGCCGATCTGGCCGGTTATCGGGTCGGGGTTATCGCCGGAGATTATGTGGAATCCTACCTGAAAAAACGTCTGCCGCCGGATTCAGTTGCTGCCTACAGCGACTACGCGGCTCTGATGACGGATCTCAAAGATGAAAAATTGAAAGCCTTCGCGGCCGATACCCCGACCGGGATTTATCAACTGAAACGTTATGGGTTGTTGAAGAAATTTAAGACTTTTACGACCCATCTGCTCTATCGCAATGCCTGGCGGCTGGCCGTAGCCGAAGGCAATAGCGAATTGCTCAAGACCTTGAATCAGGGGATGGAGCTTATCTCTCAGGATGAGCGTGAGGAGATTGTCAAACGCTGGTCACAGATGGTTTCCCGGGCGGACAGGGCCGAAGTTTCAGTTGCCGTGCAAAGTGAAAGTTTGCCCTCTGCTCCGTTCGTTGTGCTGTCGGATAAAATACTGAAAGCGGAAGATTTTTCCTGGTTTAAACGGATTACCGCAGCTTTTCTGATAATCTTAATCCTGATGGCGGTTGTCTGGTTTGCTCTCGGCTATTCCCGGCGGCTCTCTATCCGTAAGCTCCTCTTTCTTGTTTTGTCTGTTTTTGCCGGGTTGATGGTTTTTGCCGGGGTCATGGTTTCGCTGCTTATGGATGGAGTGCAGCAGCAGTTTGTCATTGAAAATAATAAGTTTGTCTCGTTTAAACTGGCGTTGGAGCTGAAACAGTCCTCAGATGATCTGACCCGGATGGTTCGTCTTTTCGCGGCGACCGGAGATCCTCGGTTTGAGGAGAATTTCCGTACAATTATTGCTATCCGGGACGGCAAATATGCCCATCCGCAAGAGAACACCTTCTCCTACTGGGATCACGTGCTGGTCGATCCCAAAGCCAGGAATAATCGCGGCAAAATGTACAGCATTGAAGAGGAGATGGCGAGGCTGGATTTTTCCGCCGAAGAACGACTTCTTATCCAGGAGGCAAAAAAACGCTCTGATGCTCTGGTTGCCCTGGAAAGAGTTGCCATAAACGCTGTTAAAGGCCGCTTCGAGGATGAGTCCGGTAATTTCTCCGTTACCGGTTCGCCCGATCTGGATCTGGCCCGTAAAATTTTAAACGGTGACAGTTACCTTAAGATAAAATCGCAGATCATGCGGAATCTCGATAAATTTTTTATTCTTATGGATCGCCGTACAACCCGGGAATTGAATCGTGAACACTCCCGGAACGTAAGTATCCTATGGGTTATTGTGGCCCTGATATCAATGACTATCGGTCTTTCGCTTTATGCCTTTTTTCTTTTTCGACGGAGGATTATTTATCCCCTCTCCGATTTGGAAAAAGGCTCACGCACCCTGACTCAAGGCGATTACTCTCTGTGTCTCAAACCTCAGGCTGATGATGAGTTCGGATCGCTGACCGAGGTTTTCAATGCGATGGCAATCGCTATTGAAAAGAGGACGGATGAACTGCATAAAGTCTTGCAGGCTCTGCAGCAGGCTCAGGAGCGGAGCCGTCTGCTGTTTGATTCCGTGGGCGAGGGAATCTTTGGTCTTGATCCTGAGGGGCGGGTAACTTTCTATAATAGATCCGCCGCCAATCGACTGGGTTACAGCGTTAAAGAGTTGATCGGGGTCTCTATTCATGAGGCGATCCACTATGCTCACGCCGACGGCTCTAAATATGATGAAAGCCTCTGCCCGATGCGGGCTGCTTATGCTGACGGCGAGATTCACCAGGTCGAAAATGAGGTTTTGTGGTGCCGCGACGGCTCCTCTTTCCCGGTGGAGTATTCCGCACTCCCGCTGCGGCGTGACGGGAGCATTGTCGGGGCCGTGGTGGTCTTTCGCGATCTGACGGAGCGGTTGGCAGCTGAAGCGGAACTTAAGAAACTGATTGAGTTTGCTCCGTTTGCCATCTCCATGAACAGTGTTTCGGATCGTTCAAATAGTATTGATCATCTGAATCATCGCTTTATCGAACTCTTCGGCTGGACCCGGGAAGATATCCCCGATCTTGATACCTGGTTTATCAAGGCTTATCCCGATCCTGAACTCCGGCAGCAGGTTATTGATACCTGGAGTGAACGGGAGAAGGAGGCGCGGAAAAATCATAATACTCTGATCGTTCCCTTTGAGGCCAGGGTCAGATGTAAGGACGGCCGGGACCGGGTCGTGGAGTGGAGCGCGGTGACCATCGGTGACCGGAAGATTGTTGTGGCGATGGATGTGACCGAGCGTCACCGGCTGCTGGAGGAGCTGGCCCGGGCCAAGGAGAGGGCGGAAGAGGCAACCCGGGCCAAGTCAGATTTCCTGGCGAATATGTCGCATGAAATAAGAACCCCGATGAATGCGATTATCGGTATGTCGCAACTGGCGCTGCAGACGGAACTAACTCGCAAACAGCGCAACTATATCGACAAGGTCTCCCGCTCGGCGGACGCTCTGTTGGGCATTATCAACGATATTCTGGATTTTTCCAAGATCGAGGCCGGTAAACTTGATATGGAGCAGGTCGATTTTCGTCTGGAAGATGTACTTGAGAGTCTCGCCAACCTGGTTGGCCTGAAGAGTGAGGAGAAAGGCCTTGAGCTGATGTTTGATGTGCCGGCCGAGGTGCCGACCTCCCTGGTCGGAGACCCACTGCGGCTGGGGCAGATATTGGTCAATCTCGGCAATAACGCGGTCAAGTTTACCGAGCGGGGAGAGATCGTCATCGGGGTCGCACTTGTCGAAAAAAATGACACCCGGGTGACGCTGCAGTTTTCCGTGCGGGACTCCGGTATCGGGATGACCGAAGCCCAGCAGGAGAAACTGTTTCAGTCGTTCAGTCAGGCCGATAGTTCTACTACCCGTAAGTATGGCGGTACCGGACTTGGCCTGAGCATCTCCCATAAGCTGACTGAGATGATGCACGGCCGAATCTGGGTTGAGAGTGAACCGGGAGTCGGCAGTATCTTCAAGTTTACGGCTGAATTCGGCTGGCATCCGGGAGAGAATGCCAGCCGGCACCTGATCCCCGGAATCCTGGGTGACGTGCGGGCTCTGGTGGTGGATGACAACGCGACTAATCGTGAGATTATCCAGGCTATGCTGCTCAGTTTCGGCTTTCGGGTTGATGTGGTCGGCAGCGGTGAAGCGGCCCTTGCGCTGCTGATCGAGGCTGATTTGAGTGATCCCTATCGGCTGGTGCTGATGGACTGGCAGATGCCGGGCCGGGACGGGGTTGAATCTATCCGGAAGATCGAATCGACTCCGCTGAAGGTCGTTCCGAAGGTGATTATGATGACGGCCTATGGCCGCGAAGATGTTCGGCAGGCGGCGGCAGATATAAAGGTTGTGAGTTTTCTCGTTAAACCGGTAACTCCGTCGGCACTGATGGATGCGATTATGCTTGCCATGGGTTATGAAGTTGTCGGAGATCATCTTCGGAGTCGTTATGATGAGGTCGCGGCGACAGCGGATAAACTGCGCGGCGCCCAAATTTTACTGGTTGAGGATAATGAGATTAATATGGAACTGGCACTGGAACTTCTGACGAGTAAAGGGATTGTCGTTGAAACCGCTGGTAACGGTCAGGAAGCTCTGGAAATTCTCAGCCGGAAAAAATTTGACGGAGTCCTGATGGATTGCCAGATGCCGGTGATGGACGGCTATACGGCGACCCGCAGAATCCGCGAGCAGGAATGTTTTAAGGAACTGCCGATTCTGGCAATGACCGCGAATGCCATGACCGGCGACCGGGAGAAGGTCCTGGCGGTGGGCATGAATGATCACATCGCCAAACCACTTAACGTAAGAGAGATGTTTGCCGCGATGGGCCGCTGGATTACCCCTTCTCAACCGGCTGTGGAGACGCTTGTAAAACCTCAGGCTGAATTGCCGGCGGCCGAGATCTTCAAACTGCCGGGTATCAATGTCAAGGCCGGTCTGGCGGTCTGCCAGCAGAATCATAAACTCTATCGTAAAATACTGCTTAAATTCAAACTCAGTGAAGCCGATTTTGTGTCTCGGTTTCAACAGGCCCGCACCGGCAGTGACCCGGATGCCGCGATCCGGTGTGCGCACTCTTTGAAAGGGGTCGCCGGTAACCTCGGGGCGGCCGATATTCAGGAAAAAGCTCAGGCCCTGGAAAGCGCCTGCCGCGATAATCTGCCGGCGGCCCGGATTGACGCTCTGCTGGTCGAGGTTGCCGGTGCTCTTGAAGTGGTGTTGGCGGGCCTTGAGTCCTTGCTGGAGAGTGAGGTTGAGATTACGGCCACTCCAGTTTCGCTGGATGTGGAAACATTCAGGCTGCAGCTTATGCGGCTGCGGGAGCTTCTCCAGGAAGATGATACCGATGCGCTTGAGATGATTGATGAACTGCTTGAATTTCCCGGAGCCGCAGCGTATACCGGGAGCCTGAAGCAGATAGCCGAAACCGTCGGGCGTTACGATTTTGAGGCGGCACTTAGCGAACTGGATGCCTTTCTGACAGTTGCGAAGATCACGGTCGAACCTTTGCCTTGAACTCGCGATGAAGTTTTGATGGAGAGTTCGGATGGAGTCTGAAAAAGTAAAACAGACTATATTGATTGTCGATGATATCCCGGAAAACGTTGATGTGTTAAGCGGTATTTTGCGGCCTCGGTATAAAGTTAAAGCCGCGCTTAACGGTGCCCGGGCATTAAAGATTGCCGATGGTGCAGCCAAGCCGGATATGATCCTGCTCGATATCATGATGCCGGGGATGGACGGTTATGAAGTCTGCCGTCGACTTAAGGCCAATCCCGCAACCGCAAAGATTCCGGTAATTTTTATTACGGCGAAGGACCAGGAGGCGGATGAGACTCTGGGGCTGGAACTCGGGGCGGTGGATTATATAACCAAACCGGTCAGCCCACCGCTGGTTTCAGCCCGGGTGCATACCCATCTGGCCCTCTATGACCAGAACCGGGTGCTGGAGGAGAGGGTGCGTGAGCGCACGCGGGAGTTGCAGCAGACCCGCTTAGAGATCATCCGGCGTCTGGGCCGGGCAGCGGAGTTCAGGGATAATGAAACCGGTCTGCATGTTATCCGCATGAGTCACTATACCCGCCTGATAGCCGAAGCGGTCGAGCGGGGTCATGAGTGGTCTGATCTGGTTTTTAATGCGGCTCCCATGCACGATATCGGAAAAATCGGAATCCCCGACAAGATTTTGTTGAAACCGGGAAAACTCGATGATGAAGAGTGGAAGCTGATGCATAAACATCCCGAGTTCGGGGCGGCGATTATCGGCGAACATGACTCTGAACTATTGAAGATGTCACGGGAGATTGCGCTGGCTCATCATGAGCGCTGGGATGGAACGGGATACCCGTTTCAGCTCAAAGGGGAGGCCATCAATCTGCCGTCCCGGATTGTGGCGATTGCCGATGTTTTTGATGCTTTGACGACCGAGCGCCCCTATAAAAAAGCCTGGCCGCTTGAGGATGCGGTTAAATTGATCGACGACAGTGCCGGTCGTCATTTCGATCCCGGTCTGGTGCCGCTGTTTCACGAGGTCCTGCCGGAAATAATCCGGATTAAACAGCAGTATGCCGAATCAACCTATAGCGAGTGAAAGCGTAAAGAAAACTTTTTTATTTTTTTTAAGAAAAAGCTGTTTTTATGCTTGACAAGAGCGGCTTTGTCTGTTAAATAGGATGAAAAGCATACAGTTAATCATCTTTAACTTTATTTTTTAAGAGGAGTTTTGTCATGTGCGTAGAAATTAAATTTCGTTGTCAGGGTGGTCATCAGGATGCTCAGTTCAGTAATCTGGATAATATTCTTCCGGCGACAGTGATCAATAAGGTCTACTGCCCGGAGTGTCAGGATAAACCTGAATTTGATGCTTCAACCATGCTGGCTGATAATGGCTGGATTATCGATTATGATATGGAACTGGCCGTCTATCTTTTAGGTAAGCACGGTATTGAAAAAGAGCTGGTAACTCCGGAATTTATCTTCGACAACCGCTATTCAACCTGGCAGGGGATGTCTCCGACCGATATGGCTGAGAGTATCCGCGAACGTCAGGACATTGTGGCTCTGGCCAAGGTTGACAAGAGAAAATATATTGAAACTATGAAAAGCTGGAGTATCGATCGAATGAAGGCTTTTACCGAAGCCGGCTGGCGTAAAGCCCAGGCTTCGGCTTAGCAGGAGTAGCTTTTCTCTTACTCCTTTTCTCCTCCCCCCCTTTTTACGATAGTGGCGGGTCCGGCTGAGCCGGATCCGCCACTGTTGTTTTCAGCCGACAATTCTACATCCTTATCGGTTATCTTCCAGTTTGCCAAAAAAAGTTTAACTCTTCGAGATCCCGGTAATCTCTATAATCCGGGCGACGATTTCATCAATCAGCCATTGCGGGGTCGAGGCCCCGGCACTGATGCCGATGCTCTTTTTCTGTGAGAACCATTCGGGGTGGAGATCCTCTGCCGTTTCAACATGATATGAGTTGGGCTGTTTCTCCAGGCTGAGTTCATGCAGGCGATTGGTGTTGGCACTGTTGCGGCCGCCGATAATCAGCATGCAGTCACACTCTTTCGCCAGTTGCAAGGCCTCGCTCTGGCGGTCACTGGTGGCATTGCAGATGGTATTGAAACAGCGTAACTCACCCTTGATGGTCAAAAGAGCTGCCGCGATCTCGTTGTAGAGCTGTTGCGACTGTGTGGTCTGGGCCAGCAGAGCGATGCGTGAGGGCCGTCGATTGTTAAAAAAAGTGTCCGGGATATCGTTAAGGGAGGTTACAACCCGGGTATTCTGCGGCTCTCCATAGCTGATGAGGCCGGCGACCTCGGGGTGATCCGGTTCGCCGATAATGATAACCTGATAACCGGCCGAACTCATCTTGGCGACAATCTCCTGGGCCCGGCGGACAAAGGGGCAGGTGGCATCAATCAGGGTCAGGTCCGGGCGCTCTTTTAGCTCTTCCGCCAGCTTCCGGGTGATACCGTGTGATCTGATAATTACGACCCCGGGTTCCGGGTCACGGTTTAAGTCGGCAGGCTCAACCCCGAGTCTGGATAGCTGTTCCACTACCTGGGGATTATGAATAATCGGTCCCAGGGTAGAAATCTTCTTATCCGGATATTTCTCCGGGGCTTCATTGGCCAGTTTGACCGCCCGTCTGACGCCGAAACAGAATCCGGCGGTATCGGCAACCTTGATCCGGGGTGATTCACTCATTATCGGCCTCGTCGGAACAAATCTCAAAACGGGTGCGGACAAGCTCCATGATTTTCTCGCAGACTTCATCAATGGTGAGTTCGGTAGAGTCGATAAGAATGGCATCATCGGCCATGCGCAGGGGCGCGTGGGAGCGGGAGCTGTCGGCCGCATCCCGGTCGGCGATGGCCTGAGTTACACTCTTAAGATCGATCGCCCTAGATTCGCTCTGATCCTTAAGGCGCCGCCGGGCCCGGGCGGAGATATCGGCATCAAGGTAGATCTTAAGATCGGCTTGAGGGAAGATGACGGTGCCGGCATCGCGGCCGTCGATAATGGCGGAACATCCTTTAGCTACTTCCCTCTGCAGGGGTAAAAGGGCTTTGCGGACGATCGGAATCGCGGATACGGCCGATGCGAGCTTGTCCATCTGCGGAGTTCTGATGGCGGTCGTGATCTCCTGATGGTTACAAAATACCAGGTTTTTCTCACCCGCGGCCTGAAATCTTATCTTGATATTTTGCAGCAGCTGTTCCAGGGCGGACGTATCCGCAAGCTCAACTCCCTGCTCCCGGGCCGCCCAGGCAACGGCCCGGTACATGGCTCCGGTATCGATATAGATAAGCTTGAGCCGGGCCGCGATTTTTTTGCTGATCGTACTTTTGCCGGCCCCCGAAGGCCCGTCTACGGTGATGATGAAATTCTTTTTCGCAATGCCCATTTTAGGATTTGACTCGTTCCATGTATTCACCGGTGCGGGTATCGATCTTTAAGCGGTCGCCGGGATTGATAAAGAGGGGGACATTGATCCGGGCACCGGTTTCGACGGTAACCGGTTTGGTAACACTGCTGGCGGTATCGCCTTTGAGGCCCGGTTCGGCTTCGGTGACCTCGAGGATAACGAAGGTCGGCAGCTCGAGGTTTACGACCCGGCCTTTGTAGAATAGAACCGTAACCTGGCTGTTTTCCTGGAGAAAATCCTTGTCATTGCCGACGAGATCGGCGCCCAGAGCCGTCTGTTCGTAGGTCTCGTTGTCCATGAAATGAAAATCGCCGTCGGTATAGAGATACTGCATCTCTTTCTCTTCAATATCGGGCTTGCCGACCTTCTCGCCGGAGCGGAAGGTGCGGTCAACGACATTGCCGTTCAGCAGGTTTTTTAATTTGGTTCTGACGAAGGCGCCGCCTTTACCCGGTTTGACATGCTGGAAACTGACAATTGTAAAAGGCTCATCGTTAATTTCAATCTTGAGGCCGCGGCGAAAATCTGGGGTTGAGTACATGCTGTTTTCCTTTCGTTTTAGATTCTAAGGGTTGTTTTTAGCTTCGTTATATTTCGTTATAACTATCAAATTTCAGGGGTCACGTCAGCCGACAATCATATTTTCAAGGCGTTTGTCAATGGTGGTCAGTTTTTTTGCTCCATGAGCGGTCAAGTGAACGGTATCCTCTATTCTGATACCCCAGCGGTTGGGGAAATAGCAGCCCGGCTCGATGGTGAAGACCATATCTTCCTCCAGTTCTCCGGCCTGCGAATGTTGTGAGATTGAGGGCGCTTCATGAATCTCCAGACCGATACCGTGTCCGGTGCCGTGCGAAAATTCCCGGCCCATTCCGGCTCCGGTAATGTACTCCCGGACAACCCGGTCAAGCTCCGGGCCGGTAATCTTTTCGGTAAGGGCGGCAAAGCCGAGTTGCTGGGCCTGGTAAATGGTAGTATATGCCTTTTGCTTGGCGCTTTCCGGCTCCTTCAGAAAAAAAGTGCAGGTCTGGTCACTGTGGTAGCCTTGGTAACAGGCTCCAAAATCGATGGTGACTATATCGCCGTGGTTGATCAGCCGGTCGGAGGCGACTCCGTGGGGCAGAGCCGAACGGGGGCCGCTGGCGACAATCAGAGGAAACGCCGCCCGTTGACCGCCGCCTAAACGAATCTGATATTCGATCTCCGCCGCCAGATCACTCTCTCGGGTGCCGGCCTGGAGCAGCTTCAGGCTGCTATGCAGGGCGTTTTCCGCAATCTCGACCGCCTGTCGTAAAAGTTTCAGCTCCGACTTATCTTTATGCAGCCGGGGTCGGGAAAGATGAGCTGCGGCGGCCTTGAGTTTGCCGGGCGCGATCTCCTCTTCCAGCTTGAACCAGCTGCCGGCACTGAGCTGATTTTCATCGATTCCCAGCTGTTTGATAGAGCGATCATCTCTGATATGATGGCAGAGATCTTGAAATTTAGTAATCTGTATCAGGTCGATGGTGCCGGGAATCTCAGCCAGAGCCTGAGTAGTGTAGCGTCCGTCCGTAAAAAATTGGTTTTTTTCAGCACTGATCAGCAGATATGCGCTGTCGCCGCTGTAACCGGTGTAATAGTTCAGATTCGCCGGATGATTGATGAGAAAGGCGTCGCACTCGGCCGCAGAGAGCAGGAGGCGGAGTTTTTCCAGGCGTTGCAGATGGGGGCTCATGGATTCTGTTCCGGGTTTAAGGGTTTGTCTGCAGTTTGCAGGCCTCAAGCGCAAGCAGATATGAATTGCTGCCGAAACCGCTGATTGAGCCCTGGCAGGCTGGCGCGGTCAGGGATTTTTGTCGGAACTCTTCCCGCTTATAGATATTGCTCAGATGAACCTCGATAACCGGCAGAGAAATAGCGGCGATCGCATCCCGAATCGCCACGCTGGTATGGGTAAAGGCGGCCGGATTTATGACAATAGCGGAAAATTTTTCCGTCGCGGCCGCCTGCAGCCAGTCGATAATCACCCCTTCATGATTGCTCTGCCGACAGACCGGCTCGAGTTTAAGCTGTTCGGCCCGGGCCCGGATTTTAAGATTGATATCATTCAGGCTCTCATTGCCGTAGATGTCGGGTTCGCGCAGGCCCAAAAGGTTTAAATTGGGGCCGTGGATGATAAGTATTTTCATGATTCTTTTACCTTCAATCTCGTTGGCTTCTGACCATCCGCAGCATTTTTTTCAGGTGATCAATCTGGTCTTTAGTCTGCTCAATCTTCCGGCTCGATTCGGGGCTGAGCTGCGGTTTGAAATATTCCTTGATCTCAATGATTTTTTTCTGGTATTCTGCGGCTTTTTCCGGGTTCTGTTGCCCCAGCATATGGTAAATATCGATCGCTTCCCGCCAGTGTCTCTGGTTGAGCAGCAGTTGCGCCATGGTCTCGGTCTGAATCGGCGGAGAGGAGCTTTCGTTGTTGAGGTTGTCCATTGTAAGCTAAGTTCCCTGAGGATAGGTTCACTTGACGCAATCCCTGATTAGTCGAAAATCGGCGGTAAGTCAAGCCGTATGGACTTTCTTGGAGGTTTCCGGCTTTTGCGTTGGGGAAGGTTTTTTTGCTTATATCGCAGCCTTGCGGAAACTGATTCGGTCGATGTCCGGTTCCGGACGGATGAGCATATTATTGAAGGAGATCTGTTTATGAGAGCGGTGGTGCAGCGGGTTCAGTCGGCAGCGGTCCGGGTGGCGGGCCGGGAGATCTCGGCCATTGGCCCAGGCTTTCTGGTGCTGCTCGGGGTCGGGGCGGACGATGATCAGGCCGATGTCGATTATATGGTTCGCAAGATCAGCGGTCTGCGTATTTTTTATGATCAGGACGAACGCATGCGCTTAAGTCTGCATGAGGTTTCCGGGGCGGTGCTGGTGGTGCCGCAGTTTACCTTGTATGGTGACGCCCGTAAAGGTAATCGCCCCTCCTTTGCCGGGGCGGCACCGCCTGAGATCGGACGCACTCTTTATGAGGAGGTTATGCGGAAACTTGAGGGCGCCGGGCTTGAAGTCGGCGGCGGTCGTTTCCGGGAGGCGATGGAGGTTGAATTGATTAATGACGGCCCGGTAACCATCCTGCTGGACAGTGAAAAGCGTTTTTGACAATGTGATTAAATATCGATTGCGTTATTAAATCCCGAAAAAAAATCGCGAAAAAATTTCGTATATACGAAAAAAATTCGCATATGCTCCGAGTGTAATTTTTAGTCGGGGGTTATTGATGAGGGTCACTTAGGTATGGCACGCTCATTGCTTATTTATGCCCGCGTTGAGCGCCGGCAGATTGGAGGTGTTCATCTACATCTATTTATGTTTTGCAAACTTTAGGTGAAAATTAAAAGTTCTTTAATGCCAATTTAACGCTATCATAGGAGGTAGTAACCATGGCCAAGGAAAAAGTGTTAGATATTCAGGCAGCTTCAATCTGCCCCAGCACCATTCAGATGCTGGAAAAAGCGAAAAGAGACGGTGTCAAGATTGCGTTTGATCGCGCCAACGATATGTCCGTATGCCCGATCGGTGCGGTTTCCGCCTGTTGTAAAAACTGTTCGATGGGTCCCTGTCGTCTGAGTCCCAAAGATCCGTATGCCAAACAGGGCGTATGTGGAGCGACAATCGATACTATCGGCGCCCGTAACTTTGCCCGTATGGTGGTTGCCGGGGCCGCCGCTCATACCGATCACGGTATGGGAATGCTTGACTGCTTCAAGGAAGTTGCGCACGGCAAGGTTGATGGTTTCCGGATCAAAGATGAAAAGAAACTGAAAGAGGTTTGCGGCTATCTCGATATCTCGACCACGGTTGAAGTTGATGGTGAAGTTAAAGATCGTGATATCCTGGAACTGGCTTCCGAACTGGCTGAAGAGCTGGAAAAAACCTACACCCAGGTTGAAGGTGAAATTCCTTTTGCCAAACGGGTTCCGGAGAAAACTCTGGAGCGCTGGCGTGAGCTTGGTATCGTTCCCCGCGGCGCGATGCGTGAGTTGATGGAGATGATGCATCGTACGCATATCGGGGTTGACCAGGAATATGTTAATATCGCCCGTCAGTTCCAGCGTACGGCGCTTTCCGATGGTTGGGGCGGCTCCATGGTTGCCACCGAGATTTCCGATATCCTTTTCAATACTCCGCAGCCGATCGCTGCTTATGTGGATATGGGCTGTCTGGAAGAGAAGCAGGTTAACGTTGTCATCAACGGTCATGAGCCGATCATGTTTGAAGCGATGATCGATTCGGTCAACGATCCGAAGATGATTGAAAAAGCCAAAGCCGCCGGTGCTGAAGGTCTGAACCTGGCCGGTATGTGTTGCTCCGGGGCTGAGGTTCTGGCGCGTCACGGTGTACCTCATGCCGGTAACTTCATGTCAACGGAAGCTCTGCTCGTAACCGGTGCGGTTGATGCCATGGCGGTTGACGTTCAGTGTATTAAACAGGGTCTCTCCCCGGTTGCCGAATGTTACGGTACGCCTTTCATTACGACCAACTATCGCGCTCACATTGAAGGCGCCACCCACATTCAGCTGGATGAAACCAATCCGCGCGAATGTGTTGACAAAGTTGTCGAACTGGCGATCGAGCGTTTCAAAAATCGTACTAAACCGATCGAGATTCCGCAGAACAAACATATCGGTATCCATGGATTTAGCCATGAGAACATTATCTATAATCTCGGTGGTTCCTTCCGTGGCTCTTATGTGCCGCTGAATGACAACATTATAAACGGCCGCATTCGCGGGGTTGCCGGGGTTGTCGGTTGTACCAACCCGCGGGTCAAGCATGACTGGGTTCATACTGAAGTTGTTAAAGAACTGATCAAGAACGACGTTCTCGTTGTCCAGACCGGTTGTTCTACGATTGCTGTTGGTAAAGCCGGTCTTTTGGTTCCGGAAGCCGCTAAATTTGCCGGTGCCGGTCTGGCTGAAGTTTGTGAAACCGTTGGTATCCCGCCGGTATTGAGCGTTGGTTCCTGTGTTGATAACAGCCGGATCCTGATTGCTTGTGCCGAGATGGTTAAAACCGGTGGTTTGGGTGATAAGATTTCTGACTTGCCGGTTGCCGGATCTGCTCCTGAGTGGATGAGTGAAAAAGCGATCTCCATCGGTCAGTACTTTGTTTCTTCAGGTGTTTACACTGTATTCGGTGCTGCTTTTCCGGTTACTGAAGGTTCCAAGTTCAAAGAGCATCTTTTCAATGGTTTGAATGAAGAAGTTGGCGCTTCCTGGGATTTCGCAGTAGATCCTTATGAACATGCTGCCAAGATGATTGCCCACATTGATAAAAAACGTGAAGCCTTAGGCATCAACGTTAAGCAGGAACGTAAACTCTTCGATATGGCCGACCGTCGTGAACTGTAGGTCTGTTAGTTGAATTGTTTGCAGTAATGTAGTTGTAAAAAAACCCCGGCTCGTTTGAGTCGGGGTTTTTTTATGCTTGACAATATGTTGCTAAATTTCTACAAGGCCATAACAATTTTGTAATGGGGCTTAATTTGACGGCTAACTGTTTCGAAAAGATAATTTTCAGTAAAATTTCATAAAAAGAGGATTTTATGCGTTTTTCCAGGATGCACCTGCCGACCTTGAAAGAGGTTCCGGCTGAAGCCGAGGTTGCCAGTCACCGTTTGATGCTCAGGGCGGGCATGATTCGGCGCCTGGCCGCCGGGATCTACTCCTATCTCCCGTTCGGGCTGCTGGCCCTGCGCAATGTCGAAGAGATAGTACGCCAGGAGATGAACCGGGCCGGGGCTCAGGAGGTTTTGCTGCCGGCAGTTCAGCCGGCTGAACTCTGGCAGGAGAGTGAACGCTGGGATTTTTACGGCAAGGAGTTGTTGCGGTTCAAGGATCGGCACCAGCGGGATTTCTGCTTCGGCCCGACCCATGAAGAGGTGATTACCGATCTGATCCGCCACGAGGTTCGCTCCTACCGGCAGCTGCCGCTTAACCTCTACCAGATACAGACCAAATTTCGCGACGAGATCCGGCCCCGGTTCGGGCTCATGCGGGGCCGTGAGTTTATCATGAAGGATGGTTACAGCTTTGATGTTGACGATGCCGCGGCGACCATAAGTTACCAGAGTATGCGGGCGGCCTACGGTCGGATCTTTTCCCGCTGCGGGCTCGATTTTCGCGCCGTCGAAGCCGATTCCGGAGCTATCGGCGGCAATTTTTCACATGAGTTTGTGGTGCTTGCCGATTCCGGTGAAGATGCAATTGCCAGCTGTGAAAAATGTGATTATGCGGCCAACATTGAAAAAGCGCAAAGTAAATTCGTGGAAACCGCCGTGCCTGAAGTTAAGAGCGACTCAGCGGCCGCGGAAACCGTGGCCACACCGGACTGTCAAAGTGTTGATGAGGTTGCCGCCTTCTTCAAGGTAAGTCCCGCGAAAATTGCCAAGAGCATGATTTTTGAGAGCGATCTGGGTTTCTGCATGGTAGTCGTTCCCGGTGATCGTGAGGTGAATGAGTTCAAAGTGAAAGCGGAGCTTAAGGCGAATTGGCTTGAAATCCCGGCTCCGGGCCGGGTCGCGGATGAACTCGGCCTGCCGGTTGGTTATTTAGGGCCTCTGGGGGTCGATATTCCGGTTCTGGTGGATCGGGAAGTACCGCAAATGGGGGTTATGGTCTGCGGTGCCAATCGCGCCGGCTATCACCTTAAGGGAGTTTGCTGGGAGCGGGATTTCAGCAGCAAAGAGATTGCCGATCTGGTTGTTGTCAATGCCGGAGAGTTGTGTCCGCGCTGCGGTGCGGCCCTGCAGATCGACCGGGGAATCGAGGTCGGCCATATATTTAAGCTCGGCACCAAGTACAGTGAAAAGTTGAATGCCACCTTTCTCGATCAGGACGGCAAAGAGAAAGAGCTGGTTATGGGGTGCTATGGTATCGGCGTCGGTCGTACTGTGGCGGCGGCGATTGAGCAGAACCATGATGAGAACGGCATCAAATTTCCTTATGCTATCGCTCCGTTTAAGGCGGCTCTGCTCAATCTGGATATGAAATCGGAAGAGGTAACGGCCTTTTGTGAGAAACTTTATCAGGAGTTTTTAGAGCGGGGCATTGCGGTTCTCTATGATGATCGTAACGAGCGTCCGGGGGTTAAGTTTAAAGATGCCGATCTGCTCGGTATGCCGGTGCGCCTGACGCTGGGCCGCAAGGGCTTCAAAAGGGGGATAATCGAGGTTAAATTGAGAGATTCATCCACGTCTCAGGAGTTTCCCCTGGATGATCTTGAACCGCTATGGTCACTTTTCAGCGAGCTGCAGGCCGATGATACGCGTATCTAATTTAAGTAAAAGTTATAACTATCCCAATATGGTCTTAAAGGATATCTCCTTTAGAGTCAAAAAGGGTGAGTTTGTCTATCTCTCCGGACCCAGCGGGGCTGGGAAAACGACACTTTTTCGGCTGCTTTTTTCCGATTTGAAACCGGATAGCGGGCAGATTATAATCGACGGCCTTGATCTGGCCCGGGCCAGTGCCAACCGCGTAGCTCAATTGCGGCGTCGATTGGGATTTGTCTTTCAGGATTATAAACTGATTCCCAATTATACGGTTTTTGATAATATAGCTTTAGCTCTTGAGATCTCGGGTACCCCCCGCCGTTTTATTCAGAAGAAGGTCTGGCGGGTACTCAAGGTAGTCGGAATTGAACGGCAGGTTGAGCGCTTGCCACTGCAGCTCTCCGGCGGTGAACAGCAGCGGGTGGCGATCGCCCGGGCTCTGGTTAATGATCCCCGAATCATTTTTGCCGATGAACCGACCGGCAACCTTGATGCCGAGATCGCCAATGATATCATGCATATTCTGCACTCAATCAACGGCCGCGGGACAACTGTGGTGATGGTTACCCATAACCGGGCTCTACTGCAGAAGTTTAAGAGAAAGGTTTTTTACCTGAATCACGGTTCTCTACAGGCCTACGACTGGCTCAACTGAGAGAAAAAGTCCCCATGCCCAGAATCTATGATCACCTCTATCCTGTTTTCAAACTGACGGTTAACAATATTCGCCGTCATCCGATAATCAACCTGATTTCGATCATGATTATATCGATAGCCATGTTGATGCTGGCTCTCTATTTCCTTGCCTATATGAATGCCGACCGGGTGGTCTCGACCTGGCGCAGCGACCTTAAGGTAGCGGTCTATCTGGATGATGATCTCAGTCCTGAAGGTCTGATTCTGTTGAAGAGTTTCTGCCTTGATCTGGATGAGGTTATTCATCTTGATTATATCTCCAAGGAGGAAGCTCTGAAGCGTTTTAAGGTGATCTTGGGCAAAGATTCAAGCTTTCTTTCAGATCTTCCGGAGAACCCTCTGCCGGCCTCCCTGGAACTGCTGCTCGATGCCGAGGTTGCCGATATCGATACGGTTGAGCATCTGGCCCGGCAGCTCCGGCGGCAAACCGGGGTCGATGAGGTTGCCTACGGCAGCTATTGGTTGCGGCAGCTCTTTTCGCTGCTGAAAATGGTGAAATATTTAGGTTTTATATTCGCCAGTTTTCTTTCGGCAGTGACTGTCTTTGTCGTGGCCAGTACTATCAGGCTTTCACTTTTTGCCCGGCGTGAGACTATTCGGGTACTCTATCTGGTCGGTGCCACCCGGCGTTTTATTGTTATGCCCTACCTTTTTGAGGGGATTTTTCAGGGGGCCGTGGCTTCTTCTATCGCTTTAGGCCTCTCCTATGGCGGGTTTTACTATTTTAAGATATGGCTTCAGGAGCAGGTGCCGCAGTGGTCAATTGCTCCGATGCTGAAATTCTTCGACCTCTCTTCACTGTTGACCTTCCTGCTGCTCGGCACCCTGCTTGGGATTGCCGGTTTTCTGATCTCCTCACGCTGGCTCAGTCGGGACTGATTTTTTTTAAGATGACGCCTAATCCCAAAAAGCTTTTTACGTGTTTTATTCTGGTTTTGTTGGGATTTATGATCTCTATTCTCGGGCCGGGACTGAATTTGAGCCGGGCCGATCGTGACAAGGAGGTCGCCCGCGACCTGCAGACTATCAAACGAGAGATCAATCAGAACCGCAAGCAGGAGAAACGGGCCCAACGGCGGCACGATTCGGTGCTTAAAAAGATTGATGAACTCAACCGCTGGCGGATCGATCTGAAGCGGGATATTCAGCGTTTGACTGAAGAGACAGAACTTGCAAAAATGCAGATTGGCGAGCAGAAGATTGAGGCGGCCCGTTTTGAAGACAGTCTTGATGAACTCCAGCAGAAATTTTATCAGCGTCTCAGGATCCGTTATTGCCAGCCTCCCGGTAAATGGCTCGATTTCCTTGATCGGGATGCCGACCTGACGGACAATCTCAACTCCCTGGTCTACTGTCGTCGGGTACTGGAGGCTGACAAGAAACTTCAGAGTGAGTATCTGAATCTTCTGCGCGGGATTCAGAATCGGAATAAGGAACTCGAAAAGAGGCATCTTTTTCTCGCCCGCCTGCAGCAGGAGCAGGCAGATAAAATAGCCGCGCTGGAAGAAAATATTGCCAAAAAAAATGAGTTGCTGTATAAAATCAAGCATCAGGTTGAAGAGCATAAGAAACTGGTGGCCGAACTTGAAGAGGTGGCGGCTAAATTAAAGCGTATGACCTTGGAGAGTGCCTCAACCACCAGCGGCTTCGCCGCGCTTAAGGGCAGTCTGCCGATGCCGGTGAACGGCTCTGTAGTCAGTTTCTTCGGTATTGAAAAAGATTCTCGTTTCGCTACGGTAACTCGCAATAAAGGGATTGAAATCGAGACCGAGAAGGATTCTCCGGTACGGGTGGTCTATCAGGGGGATGTAGTTTTTGCCTCCTGGATGAAGGGTTATGGTAACCTGCTGGTGGTTAATCACGGTGGTGGTTACTATTCAGTCTACGCTCATCTGGAAAAATTTAACTGCACTGTCAATGACCATCTCCAGGCTCAGGATGTGGTCGGCAATGTCGGATCGGGGCAGTTTTCCGATACGCCTTCACTCTACTTTGAGATCCGTAAAGACGGGGTTCCGGAAGATCCTCTGATCTGGATCTCACAGATTTAAGCGTATAAGTTTCAGTCTGGGTGGCGGTAAATCCAAGTTACCTTTTTGGCGTTCTGCATGGCTCGGATAAGGGTACTGTAAATTGTCTGTTTCTACGGATTCTAATATAGGTGGCTCAATTTTTTGGAGGTTTTTAGGGATGGTTGAAAGAAATAAGGGAAAATCACTGATTTTCGGCGTTCTGATTGCTCTGGCGGCATTTTTTATTGTTCACTTAGGAATTTTGCCGGGAGACTCAAGAGCCAAGGAGGAAGTCAAAACGGTTGATGAGAAAAGTCCCTATGAATACATTAAACTTTTTACCGACACCCTGTCTCTGGTTAAGAAGAATTATGTCGAAGAGGTTACCGTCAAGAAGTTGGTTTACGGCTCAATCAAAGGTATGCTGGCCGACCTTGATCCGCATTCGAGCTTTATGCCGCCGGAGATGTTTAAGGAGATGCAGGTCGAGACAACCGGTTCTTTCGGCGGTCTGGGGATTGAGATTACCATTCGAGACGGGGTTTTGACTGTGGTCTCCCCGATCGAAGATACTCCGGCTTTTCGGGCCGGGATCCAGGCCGGTGACCGTATTATTAAAATTAACGGTGAACTCAGTAAAGATATGACCCTGATGGAAGCGGTTAAGAAGATGCGCGGCCCGAAGGGTACCGAGATTACCATCTCGGTGATGCGGAAAGGTTTGAATTCTCTGCTTGATGTTAAGATTGTTCGAGATACGATCAAGGTTGTAAGTGTTAAAAGCAGGATGTTGACCGATGATATTGCTTATGTTCGTCTGACCCAGTTTCAGTCGCGGACTTACGCGGATCTGAACAGTAAGATGAAAGAGTTGAAAAAAGATAACAAAATCTCCGGTCTGGTTCTTGACCTGCGTAACAATCCCGGCGGCCTGCTGCAGCAGGCGGTTAAAGTTTCCGACTATTTTCTGAAATCCGGCCTGATCGTCTATACCGATGGGCGGATCAGCAAGCAGAATATGCGTTATCTGGCTTATGATGACGGTACCGAGGGGGATTATCCGATTGTCGTTCTGGTTAACGGCGGCAGTGCCAGTGCTTCCGAGATCGTTGCCGGGGCTCTGCAGGATCACAAGCGGGCCCTGATTATGGGAACTCCGAGTTTCGGAAAAGGCTCGGTCCAGACCATTGTTCCGCTGGAAGATGGCTCAGCTGTGCGTTTGACCACCGCGCTTTACTATACCCCTTCCGGTCGTTCGATTCAGGCTAAAGGTATTGAGCCCGACGTTCAGGTTGAAGCCGGAGAGGTGGTTCGTAACGGCACTAATAGTTTTATGGGAAAGATCAAGGAAAAAGATCTCAAAGGTCATTTCGAAACCGGTAATAACGGGATCGATAAAAAAACTGAGAAGCCTGAAGTTGACAGCAAAAATAGTGAGCAGAAATCTGCGGAGCCGAAAGCTGCGGCGGACAACTTAGACGAAAATAAATGGCGTGATGATATTCAGGTTTTACGCGCGGTCGAGTTACTTAAAGGTTTAAATGTTTTCAAACAGCTTGAGGTGAAGTAGACAGTCCTGATGGCATGTAAGCAGAGACGGTCGGCACTTAAATATTTCCTGCTTAAATCCGCCGGATATTTAAGCGTCGCAATTATCCTGCTCTTCTCAGGTTGTCCGGGGTTCGGCGGTAGCCGGATTTCAATTTCCTTTGCGGCTCAGCCCTCAGCAAATGTGGCAGAGGTGGCGGTAAAGTCCCGGCCGCAGACTGAGAAACTGGAGACCCGGAGCCCGGAACCGGCTTTAAGCTGGCTGCTTGACGGCTTGGCTGCGGTTGACCCGCAGTTGGTTTTCAATCGATCCTCCCGGGTTATGCATAACGGCCGACTTTCGTGGAAGAGAATATGGCTTAAAGGAGTTGCCGGCAAACCTGAGGCTCTGGCCGGTTTTCTGGAACGAGCCCGGGAAAACTTCAGCTGGAACTTTAATTATCGTCTGCTGTTCAGTTCTGATGCGAGTCGGGGTAACTTAAATTTTCTCGTTCTGGATGGACTTGAGGTTGTGGTGGTGGCAAGTTTTACCGCCGCCACTCCGGAGCCTGAACCGCGGCCGGGATCTAAACGTCCGCGATTGGCGATAGTTATTGACGATCTCGGGCGCAGTCTGGAAAATGCCGCACGCTTTGCCGCCCTGCCGTTACCACTGACTTTTGCGGTGTTTCCCAAACTCCATAATTCACGTAAAGTGGCCCGCTATTTTATCGACCGGAACCGTGACATTATGTTGCACATGCCGATGGAGCCGCGCGCTTATCCGGCGCAGAATCCAGGTCCCGGGGCACTTCTCATGAGCATGAATGAGGCTCAGTTGAAAAAGGAATTCACGGCCTGTCTGAAATATCTGCCGGGGATTATCGGAGTCAATAACCATATGGGGTCGCGTTTAACGACGGACCCGCAGAAAATGGCTCAGGTTATGGACGTCCTTAAAGGGTGGCATCTCTTTTTTCTTGACAGTCTGACGATTGCCGGCAGCGTAGCTTACCGGCAGGCACAGGCCGCCGGCATTCCCGCTCTCCAGCGGGATGTGTTTCTCGATAATGAGCGGGATGTGGCTAAAATTATCGAACAGTTACAGGTTCTGATTGAGATTGCCCGGATTAAAAAGAGTGCCGTCGGGATTGGTCACCCTTATCCTGAGACACTTACTGCTTTAGCGCGTTTTCCCGAAATCGCCGCATCTGCCGGAGTTGAAATTGTTGCCATCCGCAAGTTGCTGCCGGCTTATGAATTGGCCGCTTTGCATTGATCGGGATAGATTCACCGGCAGAATATTTTATCGGTTAATTTATTTTTATCTTTAATTCAACTAAATAACTAAGGGAGTTACAGCTAAAATGGTGCAGGGAATGGTGTTCGCTTTTCTCGGTGGACTTGGACTTTTCCTTTACGGCATGCGGATCATGTCTGAAGGATTGCAGAAGGTCGCCGGAAATCGTCTGCAGCAGGTCTTGGAAAAATTGACGACCAACCGGATTGCCGCATTTCTGGTGGGAACCACGGTGACCGCTATTGTTCAGAGCAGCAGCGCCACTACCGTTATGGTGGTCGGTTTTGTCAACGCCGGGTTGATGAATCTGATGCAGGCGATCGGGGTTATTCTCGGGGCCAATATCGGGACCACGGTGACCGCCCAGATGATCGCTTTCAAGGTGACTCAGTACGCCCTGCCGGCAATTGGTATCGGTGTGGCCCTCAAGTTTTTCAGCCGTAATCGCCGCTGGCAGTACATCGGCGAAATTCTGCTCGGTTTCGGTATGCTCTTCTATGGTCTGGATGTGATGAAAGACGGCTTTGCCGTGATTAAAACCCAGCCCTTTTTTCAAAATGCCTTTGTGACCTTCAGCCAGAATCATATTATGGCCGTAGTGGCCGGGGCCCTGTTGACCATAATCCTGCAGAGTTCCAGTGCGACCGTCGGTATCACCATGACCCTGGCCGCCAGTGGGGCGCTGACCTTTACCGGTGGCTTAGGACTGATCCTGGGAGAGAATATCGGTACTACGATAACCGCTTTGATTGCCAGTATCGGCACCAATGTTCCAGCTAAACGAGCGGCCCGGGCCCATATGATGATTAATGTCCTCGGGGTGGCATATGTTCTGCTGCTGTTTCCGCTTTTTGCCAAAATTGTCGATAGCTTTACCCCCGGCAATCCGGATATGGTGATTGCCACAAGCCAGCAGGCCGTTCAGTACGCGATGTCGGTCGGTGATAAACCCTTTATCGCCAGACATCTGGCTAACGCGCATACCTTCTTTAATGTATTCAACTGTATGATCTTTCTGCCTCTGGTTGGTATTCTGGCCAAGATCTGTATCTGGATGGTGCCGGCCGGTGATGATGAAGAGGATACCTATCATCTGCGTTATCTTGACAACCGGTTGCTGGATACCCCGCCTCTGGCTCTGGCTCAGGCCCGTAAAGAGACCGCCTGGATGGCGAATATCTGTTTTCGCATGTTTGAGCAGACGATGGAGTGTTTTGACAACTTTTCCCAGAAGCTGGTTGACAAGGTCTACCGAAAGGAAGAGACGATTGACATGTTGCAGAAAGAGATTACCGATTTTCTGGTTAATGTCAGCCAGTCTTCGACCACACCAGAACTCTCTCGCGAAGTCAACTCCATCATGTATATGGTCAATAACCTGGAACGTCTGGGGGATCACTGTGAAAATCTGATTCATCTGATTGACCGTAAACATGAAGACAGGATCGAGTTCAGTGATGAAGCCATGACCGAGATCGCTGACATTACCGAGAAAACTCGAGAATTCTGCCGCCACGTTGTCAATGGCCTGGAGCATGGTATGAGTGATAACTTCATGTTGAAGGCAAAAACTCTGGAAGGCAGTATCAATAATCTTGAAGACCGCTATCGTAACCGGCATATCGAACGTCTCAGTGCAAACTGTTGTTCGGTGGTACCGGGACTGGTTTTTATCGACATCCTGACCAATTTTGAAAAGATCGGCGATCACTGTTTCAATATCTGTGAAACCATCGCCGGGGAGAAATAGAGATATTAGCTGGAGGGTTATTCCGGAGCAGGGAGAAGACACGTATGAATATGAAAAAACACGTTAAGCGCGGGCTCTGGAGCCATCTCATGAAGAGCGGCATTGAGATGGGGCTTGCCAGTATTATCTATGAGGTCGGGGTGGCCTCAAAATATGTCAATCACGCGATGCGGACCGGTGATCTGGGTCTGGCCGGAACCAGTAATCTTTATGGTGAAGATCAACTGGCACTGGATGTTGTGGCCGATGAGATTATTAAGGACCGCCTCGATCATACCGGCCGGGTCAGCCGCATTATCTCGGAAGAGCAGAGTGACATAATTATCTTTGAACGGAGTAACCGTCCGGGCGGCTACTCCGTCTGTTACGATCCTCTGGACGGCTCTTCGCTGGTTGATGTCAACCTCTCAGTGGGTACCATAGTGGCAATTTACGCCGGTAATGACCCCCTGCAGAACGGGCATCATCAGGTCGGGGCCATGTATGTTCTGTATGGTCCCCGTACGACTCTGGTTTATGGGGCCGGTAACGGGGTGCATGAATTTACTCTGAATAACCTGGGTGAGTTTGTGCTCACCCGGGAGTATATCAAGGTGCATGATGAGGGTAAAATCTTCAGCCCCGGCGGCATTCGCCGCGACTATCTTCCGGAGCACGAAAAAATCGTTACAAGATTTGAAGAAGAGGGTTATAAACTTCGCTACAGCGGAGGGTTTGTTCCGGATATTAACCAGATCCTGTTGAAAGGCGGCGGCCTTTTTATGTATCCGGCGACCACCAAGGCGAAGCAGGGTAAACTGCGCCTGCCCTTCGAACTTAATCCGATGGCCTATCTGGTGGAGATGGCCGGCGGGGCGGCAACCGACGGCCGGCACTCTATTTTAGAACTCGACTGTCATGATCTGGATCAGCGCAGCCCGGTCTACATCGGCAGCCGGAGAGAGGTGGAACTGGCGGCGCAATATTTCAAGGAAGCCTGCAGTTAGGGATGTGATCCCTGAATATATATGGAGGGAGATGATGAAAGCTCAAGATATTATGACCGGCTTGACCTTCGATGACGTTCTGATTCAGCCGAACTATTCCAGCGTTCTGCCGAATCAGGTCGATCTTTCAACCCGGTTGACCAGAGATATAAAGTTGAATACGCCCCTGATCAGTGCGGCCATGGATTCGGTGACCGAGTCCAAGACGGCAATCTGTATGGCGCGTGAGGGCGGCATCGGTATTATTCACAAGAATATGTCGATCAAGTCACAGGCCCTGGAGGTTGATAAGGTAAAAAAATCGGAGAGCGGCATGATTGTCGATCCTATCACCATGGCTCCGGGTCAAAAAGTTCATGAAGTTCTGGCGGTTATGGAAAAGTATCGTATCTCCGGGGTGCCGATCGTCGACGGTGAACAGCTGGTCGGGATTGTTACCAACCGCGATCTGCGTTTTGAGACGAGAATGGACCGCTCCTTACGGGATATCATGACCAAGGATAACCTGGTGACGGTTTCGAAAGGAATCGCCATGGACGAGGCCAAGGTTCTGCTCCATGAACACCGGATTGAGAAACTGCTGGTGGTTGATGATAAAAATCGTCTGCAGGGTCTGATTACGATCAAGGATATTGAGAAGACCCGTAAATATCCCGACTCCTGCAAGGATGAAATGGGTCGTCTGCGAGTCGGGGCCGCGGTCGGAGTTGCCGGAGATCGTGAGGCCCGGATAGAGGCTCTGATCAAAGCCGGAGTTGATGTTATCGTTATCGATACCGCTCACGGTCACAGCCAGGGAGTGCTTGATGCCGTTACCGCGACACGGAGGGATTTTGACTGTCAGTTGATCGTCGGGAATGTGGCCACTGCAGCCGGGGCCGAAGCCCTGATCAAGGCCGGAGCTGATGCCATCAAGATCGGCATCGGGCCGGGTTCGATCTGTACGACCAGGATTGTTGCCGGGATTGGAGTGCCGCAGGTCAGTGCCTTAATGGATTGCAATACGGTGGCAGAAAAATACGGGGTACCGATGATTGCCGACGGTGGCATAAAATTTTCCGGTGACGTGGTTAAAGCCATCGCTTCCGGAGCTCAGACCGTAATGATCGGTTCCCTCTTTGCGGGGACCGAAGAGAGCCCCGGTGAAACCATTCTTTATCAGGGTCGCAGTTACAAACTCTATCGCGGCATGGGTTCTTTAGGGGCGATGCAGTCGGGCAGCAAGGATCGTTATTTCCAGGACGGGATTGATGATCAGAAAAAGCTGGTGCCGGAAGGAATTGAAGGCCGGGTTCCTTACAAGGGCTATCTCTCCTCCAGTATCTATCAACTGCTTGGGGGCCTGCGTTCGGGCATGGGCTATGCCGGATGTGCGACGATCGAAGCCTTGCGGCATGATACGAAGATGACCCGAATAACCCCGGCCGGCCTGCGTGAGAGTCATGTACACGATGTGATTATTACAAAAGAGGCCCCCAATTATCGTCTTGAATGATTATAAAGGTAGCCTACTTAAGGAAAGAAGAATATGCAGCAGCATGATATCCATGAGGAGAAGATTCTGGTTCTCGATTTCGGTTCACAGTATACCCAGCTGATTGCCCGCCGGGTGCGTGAACAGAAGGTCTATTGCGAGATCCATCCCTTCAATCTTGAGCTTGAGAAGATTCGTCAATTTGCCCCACGGGGGATTATCCTCTCCGGCGGTCCCTCCAGCACCTACGGCAGCCTGGCCCCGCATGTCGATGCCGGAGTTTTCAGTCTGAATATTCCGATTTTGGGAATCTGCTACGGCATGCAGGAGATCGCGGAGCAACTTGGCGGCGAGGTCGGATACTCAGAGCAGCGTGAGTTCGGCATGGCCAGCCTGAACTCTTTAAGTGACGATCCCCTGTGGGCCGGGCTGAACTTTCCGGAACGGGTCTGGATGAGTCACGGAGACAAGGTCCTGAAACTTCCGGACGGTTTTGCCGCCATCGGGGCTACCGAAAATGCCGCGATCGCCGCCTTTGCCAGCCCGGGGAAAAAGGTCTGGGGTCTGCAGTTTCATCCCGAGGTGGTGCATACCGAACATGGTTACAAGGTTCTGAAAAACTTTGTCGATACCATCTGCGGCTGCGGCGGACTCTGGACCATGCACTCATTTATTGAGACGACAATCGCTAATATCCGGGCTCAGGTCGGCTCCGGCAAGGTTATTTTAGGTTTAAGCGGCGGGGTCGACTCTTCGGTCGCGGCGCTACTGCTGCACAAGGCTTTAGGCAGTCAGCTGACCTGCATCTTTGTCAACAACGGGGTACTGCGTCACGATGAAGCCGAACAGGTGCAGGAGATGTACGGCCGGCATTTCCAGATGAATCTGCGTTATGTCGATGCCAGCCGCAGTTTTCTTGATCTTCTGGCCGGGGTTACCGATCCGGAGAAAAAACGTAAAATTATCGGCAATGAGTTTATCCGGGTTTTTGAAGACGAGGCCCATAAGATTGAAGATGTTGATTTCCTGGCCCAGGGAACCCTCTATCCGGATGTCATCGAGAGCGTCTCCTTCAAAGGCCCCTCGGCGGTCATCAAAAGCCACCATAATGTCGGCGGTTTGCCGGAGCATATGAAACTGGAGCTGGTGGAGCCTCTGCGTGAGCTTTTCAAGGATGAGGTGCGGGAGGTCGGCCGTGAACTCGGCCTGCCCTCCGAGGTGGTAGACCGGCAGCCGTTCCCGGGGCCGGGACTGGCTATTCGGGTGCTGGGTGAGGTGACCGAAAATCGTCTCAAGATTCTGCGTCAGGCGGACGCTGTTCTTCTCGAAGAGATACGTGCTGCCGGGCTTTACAATGAGATATGGCAGTCATTTGCCGTCCTGATTCCGGTCAAAACCGTCGGAGTTATGGGCGATGAACGTACCTATGAGAAGGTTATAGCTCTGCGGGCGGTTAACAGCCGGGACGGCATGACCGCCGACTGGGTGAGGCTGCCTTATGATCTTCTGGGGCGGATTGCCAATCGGATTATCAACGAGGTTCGGGGTGTAAACCGGGTGGTTTACGATATCTCCTCCAAACCTCCGGGAACCATTGAGTGGGAGTAGAGGGTGATGCTATGATGACACATGCGGGGCATATTTTCATAGTTGATCGTAAGAGCCGGATCCGGGAGGAGACGGCTGAAGCTTTAAGGAAACTCGGATTCCTGGTTGAGGTTTTTGACTGTGGTGAAGAGGTTCGGGCCCGGCTTAAAAAAAATTCATGTAGGCTGCTGCTGGCGGAGGCGGATCTGCTGCCGGGTGGCGGAGCGGAGTTTCTGCTGGGAGAGGACGCGATTCTCTCCTCCACGGCTGTCATCCTTATGTCGGAGGAGATTTCAGTTGATGAAGTGGCGGCTGTCATGCGGGCCGGTGCGGCTGATTTTATTCAGCGGCCCTACGGAATAGAGGAGCTTTGTCTCCGGGTTGAAAAAGCGCTCAAGGTACGTTTCTACGAGCATGAGTTGACCTATCTGCGTCATGAGCGCGACATTATCTACCGCTTTGATAATTTTATCGGTGAGAGTGAAGCGATCAAGCAGGTTTTCACGCTGCTGCAGAAAGTGTCGGCCAGTAACGCCAGTATCCTGATCTCGGGTGAAACCGGAACCGGCAAAGAGCTGGTTGCCGGGGCGATTCACTACAGTAGCCCGCGGTCTTCGAAAAGTTTTATCAAGGTCAACTGTGCCGCCCTCCATGATAACCTGCTTGAAAGTGAGCTCTTCGGCCATGAGAAGGGTGCTTATACCGGGGCCAGCCGGCAGCGTATCGGTCGTTTCGAACAGGCTGATCAGGGAACGCTGTTTCTCGATGAAATCGGGGATATGAGCCTGGGAACCCAGGCCAAACTGCTCCGGGTTCTGCAGGAGAAGGAGTTTGAACGGCTGGGCGGCGATAAGACCATCAAGGTTGATGCCCGGATCATCTCCGCTTCGAACAAGGATATGGCCAAGATTATTCAGGACGGCGATTTTCGCGAGGATCTTTTCTACCGGATCAACGTGATCAACGTTCATCTGCCGCCGCTTCGGGAGAGACGTGAGGATATCCCGCTGCTGGCGGAGGCCTTTATTCGTAAATTTGCGGCTGATTTAAAGAAGAATGTCAACAGGCTTCATCCCGACGCGGCCCGTTTTCTTCAGAAACACCACTGGTCGGGCAATGTCCGGGAACTGCAGAACTGTATCGAAAGAGCGGTTTTGATGAGTGACGGGCCGGAGATTCTCTTAAACGATCTGCTCTTTATGTGTGATATGAGAAAGGGTGAGTGCGGCTGTGAAATGGGGTCGATGTTCAAGCTGCCGTCACAGGGCCTGAAACTTGATGAGGTCGAAAAGGCTTTGATCGTTGAGACCCTGGAGGCCTGCAACTGGGTCCAGAAGGATGCGGCCGAGATGCTGGGCATCAGTAAACGGGTAATGAATTACAAGGTCAAACAGCTGGGTCTGGCAAATTCCCGCTGGCTTAAAAATAAGTGACCAAAAGAGCGTTTACAAGTAATTTCAGAGGGCACGAAGAGTAAAAGTGCGGCTTGCTCTTTGGGCCCTTTCTCTTTTCCGGGTGAGTCTATTTTCTCAATGAGTAAACTTAATCTTAAAGGTATGACCCGGGCGCAGCTGGTCGATAAACTGGCCGGCATCGGCAAGGAGCGCTATCGCGCGGATCAGGTTATTCGCTGGCTCTATCTGCAGCGGGTGCGGGAGATTGATCGGATGAGCAATCTCTCCCGGGCCTGCCGCGAACACCTCAAGACGTTCGCTTTTATCGGTCAGCTTGAACTTGTCAAGGAGGAGCTCTCTCAGGACGGTACCCGTAAATTTCTTTTCCGCCTCGAGGATGGACATACGATCGAGACGGTTCTGATTGCCGATAAGAACCGGCTGACGCTCTGCATATCGACCCAGGTCGGCTGCCGCATGGGCTGCCGTTTCTGTCTGACCGGGAGATCCGGTTTCGAACGTCAGCTGAGTGCGGCTGAAATTGTGGACCAGGTTATTCAGGTGGCGGAAATTATCGATCCTGAGAGTCTGGCCCGGGGTACGATCTCCAATATTGTTATGATGGGGATGGGGGAGCCGCTCGATAATTTCGCTGAGGTCATAAAGGCCCTGGAAATTTTTATGTATGATGACGGGATGCAGTTTTCCCGGCGCCGGCTGACACTTTCAACCTGCGGTCTGGCGCCGCGGATTGTCGAGTTGGGGGAGCTGGTAAACGTCTCTCTGGCGGTTTCTTTAAACGCGGTTGATGATACCCGGCGCAGTCAATTGATGCCGATTAACCGTCGTTACAATCTGGCGCAGCTGCTGGCCGCCTGTCGTCGTTATCCGGCCACCAACCAGCGGCGGATAACCTTTGAATATATTCTTTTTGCCGGATTAAAT
The DNA here is from genome assembly GCA_024763535.1 of Thermodesulfobacteriota bacterium. Classification (GTDB taxonomy): domain Bacteria; phylum Desulfobacterota; class Anaeroferrophillalia; order Anaeroferrophillales; family Tharpellaceae; genus Tharpella. The sequence goes on along the minus strand of JANTFH010000007.1, from coordinate 20,563 downwards.
GACTCGCTTGAGGATGCCGCGCGGCTGGTTGAACTGGTCGGGGATCTGCCGGTCAAGGTTAACCTGATTCCCTTTAATGAACATCCGGAGTTACCCTTTAAGCGGCCGGATCATCAGCAGATTGTCGATTTTGTCAATTTTTTACAGGATCATAAAGTGTCGGTTATGACCCGGCGCAGCAAAGGGGCGGATATCAGTGCCGCCTGCGGCCAGCTGCGGGCCGCGGAGACTGCCGGCGAAACCATTTCGGAGATTGAGTTAGAGCCGGAAACTTAGTTGCCGGCGTATTTTTTATAGATTTTTCCCCGGCTTATTGGTAGTAGCTTTATGGGAGCCTGGTGAAAAATATTCAGCGTTTACGTTAGCCTTGAAAGCTTGCGCCGAAACCGTTTGAGAAAATGCCCTTTTAAGGAGGAGTTTGTGCTTCGCGTGAGAAAAATTTTTCAGCTGCTGTTGTTGGGACTGCTGCTGCCGGTAGCCGGATCGATTTTCCCCGGGGCCGCGGTTGCGGGTGCGGAAACTTCGCTCTGCCGACGTCTGGCGGCGGAAAAGGGCCTTGATAAATCTCTGGTTGCCCGCTACTGTGTTGAGGGGAAGAAGGTTGCGGTCGATACCTCGATAATCGGTAAAAATCTTAAACAGGTTGAATATAAAGCAACTTACGATCGTTTTGTGGCTCCGGCATCAGTCCGGAAAGCGCAGAAGTTTCTGGATGAAAACCGGCAATGGCTGGTTAAAACAGAGGGAAAATTCAAGGTTGAGGCGGAGGTTATAACCGCCATTTTTCTGGTCGAGTCCGATATCGGGCGCTACCCGGGGCGTTATCCTTTGTTAAAGGTGTTCGTCTCTTTGGCATCCTGCAACCAGGAGAAATATCTGCGCCGGGTCTACAGTGAGCTTAAACCGAAATTTCCTGATCTCGACTATGCCTGGCTTAAACGTCGGGCCCAAAAAAAATCGGCCTGGGGTTACACTGAACTGGTAGCCCTGCTGCAAATGGACGACCGGCTCGATGTTGAAGAGGTTAAAGGTTCCTGGGCCGGAGCCTTCGGCATCTGCCAGTTTATTCCCAGCAGCTGTCTGCGTTACGCCGTCGACGGCAATGGTGACAAACGCATCGATCTCTATGATTTTCAGGATGCCGCCGCCAGTGTCGCCAACTACTTAAAGGCTCACGGCTGGCGTCCGGGCCTTACCGTCAAGCAGAAGGAGAAGGTGGTCTTAAGTTACAATCACAGCCGTCTCTATTGTGAAACGGTGGTGGCCCTGGCGGGTAAATTAAAATAGTTTATGGCTGAAAACTTGAAACAAGGAAGTTTGATCTCGTTTGAAGGAATCGAAGGGTGCGGTAAATCGACCCAGATTGTCATGCTCGCCGAGCGCCTGCGTCGGCAGGGTTTGGAGGTGGTTATCTCCCGCGAACCCGGAGCTACGGCGTTGGGACAGGAACTTCGGCATCTGCTTTTAGATCCGGCCCATAATCCTGATGCTTTAACGGAGCTTTTACTCTATCTGGCGGATCGCCGGGAACACTGTTTACGGGTAATTCGTCCGGCCAGAATCCGGGGAGCGCTGGTTTTAATCGATCGTTTCATCGATTCGACCTGGGTCTATCAGGGTTTTGCCGCTTCGGCGGCGGATGCCGGCAGCCGGGAAGCGGTTTCGGCGAAGATTATCGATAACTTGAACCGGCTGGTTGTCGGTCCCGACTGGCCCCAGTTGACTTTTCTTCTCGACTGTCCCGCGCGCATCGGTCTGGAACGCGCCCGGCGGCGTAATCAGGAGACCGGGGCGGTGGGTATTGCCGATCGTTTTGAGCAGCGCCATCTCGATTTTCATGAGCAGGTGCGGGCCGGTTTTCTGCATCTGGCGGAGATTGAGAGAGAGCGTTTTCGAGTGATTGACGCGCAGCAGGAGATTGATTATATTCATGATTGTATCTGGCAGGAGTTTTCCGGCCGGATTCTCGGATAGTGTATGCCCTTAGCTGAGCTTTCAGGACAGGTTAGAGCGCGGGAGCTCCTTTATAACATGATATCCCGCAACCGGGTGCCGCAGACGCTGCTTTTTGCCGGACCCGAGGGTGTCGGTAAAAATCTGGCGGCCCGCCTGTTTGCTCAGGCTTTAAGCTGTCGTGAACTGCAAGACGGTGATGCCTGCGGTCATTGTCCGGCCTGTATTCAGATTGAGCGCGGGCTCTATCCCGATTTGCTGACGGTTGCGGCCGAGAAACAGCAGATCAAACTTGATCAGGTAGCTGAAATTCAGGAATTTATCAGCTACGCGCCGCTGGTGGGAGAGCGGCGCATTGTCATTATTGAGGATGCTCATAAACTCAATCAATACGCCGCGAATGCGCTGTTGAAAACCTTGGAGGAGCCCTCTTCGGCGGTGCTGTTTATCCTTTTAAGCCATCGTCACAGTTTGCTGCCGCCGACAATTTTATCCCGCTGTCTGCTTATCTCCTTTATCTCGTTAAAGCCGGCGGTTGTGGTTGAAATCTTGCAGCGGCTGGAAGCGGATACGGAGAAGGGCGCGGATGCCATAGCCGGGATTGACGCGGCTGCGGCCTGGTCCGGCGGTAGTATGGGACGGGCGCTCTTTTTTTTAGAGAGTGAGAACCTTTTATGGTTCAGTGATTTTATCGGCAGGTTCAGCCGTCTGCCTCAGTCAACCCTGGCTCAGGCTCTGGATCTGGCTGAGACTGCGGCAGAGTTTGATGAACGTGAGGTACTCTTTTTTATCCTGCGCAGTTTTCTCCACGATACCCTGCTGGCGAAACACGGTCTTGAGGGCGCCGGCGAAGGTGATATGCATATATCGACCCCGGCCTGGAGGGAAGCGGTGCGTCTCTTCGCCGGTCTGCCGGAGATTGAAATCCGGTCGATTCGTCAGCGGCTGCTGGAGGTCGAGAAGGCGCAGGCGGTTAATGTCAATATGAAACTGGCTTTTGAGGCGTTATTTACCGCCATTGTAACCGTATCCGACAGGATCTAGTTATTCAAAGTGATTTTTTAACATAATTTCCGGGGTTGCCGGATCAGATAAGTATCGTGAAGATTGATAAAAAATTTCATATTCGGTACTGAAATAGAGGTTTTTCGATGGTTAAACGTTATGCCGGGATCTCCTTCCGCTGTTCCCGTAGGGTCTACTGTTTCGAGGTCGGGGCTTTACATCTCAAGGTCAACGATGATGTGGTGGTTGAGACCGATCGCGGGGTCAATATCGGCCAGGTGGTAGTTTCGCCGGAGGACTCCGTGCTTCCCGACGGGGTGCCGCCCGAGAGTGTCAAGAAGGTTCTGCGTAAAGCCCGTGATGACGATTTTGCGCGCTTGCAGGATAACTGCAAACGCGAGCTTGAAGCGGCCCGGATCTGCCAGGAGAAGATTGAGCTAAGCAAATTGAAGATGAAGCTTGTACGGGCTGAATTCATGCACGACGGCAACCGGGTAATCTTCTATTTTACCGCCGAAAACCGGGTCGATTTCCGGGAGCTGGTTAAGGATCTGGCTCATACCCTGCACGTTCGGGTTGAGATGCGCCAGATCGGCATCCGGGATGCCGCCGGAATGCTGGGGGGAGTCGGTATCTGCGGCCGTGAGCTCTGTTGCGCCGCTTTCCTCTCGACCTTTGAGCCGGTTACCGTGAAGATGGCCAAGGAGCAGAATCTGGCCTTGAATCCGATGAAGATTTCCGGTATCTGCGGCCGGCTGATGTGTTGTTTAGGTTACGAATACGAAAATTACCGCAAAGCCGCCGGCTCCGGCAAAGGCGGCGGTCGCAATCGCCGGGGTGGTAAAGGTTCGGGCCAGGAGAATAAAAACGTTAAGGAAGTTAAGGACGGCGGGGAAAAGAGTAAGTCTGAAGGTGAAAAGAAAGCTTCCCGCAATCTAGGGAAAAACGCGAAACCGGCAGAGGGCGGTGCCCAACCGGCGGAGGTTGCGGCGAACGGTCGGGAGAAGAGAAAAGATTCCGGCTCCCGGAAAGCCGGTTCCGGTAAATCCGGCGGCGGCAATGCCGGCAGAAGAAGTTCCAGTCAAAAAAATTCGGGCCAAAATAACTCCGGCCAAAAAAATTCAAATCAGAAAAACTCCGGCTCCGGAAACTCCGGCGACCGGAACCAGGGGAAAAAAGGGGAGCGTTCCGGCAAGGGTTCCGGACGTGATAAAAACCGCGAAAAAAGGAAAAATTAAAGATTATGAGTGTTTCGTCAGAGAGTAAAACTTTTTATATTACGACCCCGATATATTATGTCAATGATGTACCGCATATCGGCCATGCCTACACTACGATTGCCGCCGATGTCGTGGCCCGTTATCAGCGTTTAACCGGGAAAAAGGTCTTCTTTCTTACCGGCACGGATGAGCACGGTTTAAAGATTGAGAAGACGGCGACTTCTAAAGGCATGACGGCCCAGGAGCTGGTGGACGATGTCGTTAAGCGCTATATTCATCTCTGGCAGGTCTTGAATATCTCCAATGATGATTTTATCCGCACCAGCGAGGAGCGCCATCACCGGGCCGTGCACGCCTTTTATGCCCGGGTCAAGGAACACGGGGCCGACAATATCTATCTCGGCCATTATGAGGACTGGTACTGCGTGCCCTGCGAAACCTTCTGGACTGAAGCACAGCTTGATGACGGTAACTGTCCCGAATGCAGACGCCCGGCGGAGCGGGTTAAGGAAGAGAGCTATTTCTTCAAGATGTCGGCCTTTCAGCAGCGTCTGTTCGACTTCCTTGGAGAGAATGAAAAATTTGTCCGGCCGCAGAGTAAAATGAATGAAATCCTAGGTTTTCTGCGCGAGAATCTGCGTGATCTGAGCATCAGCCGCAGCAGCTTCAGTTGGGGAATCCCGGTGCCGGATGATGAACGTCATGTTATCTATGTCTGGTTTGACGCCCTGATCAACTATCTGACGGCGGCCGGTTTCCCCGATGATATGGAGCGTTTCGAAAAGTTATGGCCGGCCGATATCCATCTGATCGGCAAAGATATTCTGCGTTTTCACGCCGTCTACTGGCCGACCTTTCTTTTTGCCGCCAATCTGCCGCTGCCGGGCAAGGTTTTTGCCCACGGCTGGTGGACGGTTGAGGGCGAAAAGATGTCTAAATCGCTCGGTAATGTGGTCGACCCTGAAGTCGTGGCCAATGAATTCGGAGTTGACGCCTTCCGCTATTTTCTGCTGCGGGAAGTGCCGTTCGGTCTGGACGGGGATTTTTCTGAAAGTGCCTTAAAGGGCCGGATCAACAGTGAGTTGGCCAACGATCTGGGGAATCTTTTGAGTCGGACGGTCTCGATGGTGAAAAAATATCGGCAGCGAATCATTCCGGCGGCCGACACCAACAGTTCCCACTATCAGGAATTTGCGGCTCTCAATGAAGAGGTTCGGGCTGAAGTCGCGCAGGCGGTTGATGATCTGACCTTTAATAAAATGCTGGCCGCCGCCTGGCGCCTGGTTGAAAAATGCAATCATTTTATCGACGAGCAGGCTCCCTGGGCGCTGGCTAAAGACGAGGCCAAAGCGGCGGAACTTGACCAGGTTCTCTACTGTGTGCTCGAGAGTCTCAGGCTTTTGAGTCTTTATCTCTACCCGGTTATGCCGGAGAGAACCGCCCAAATGGCGATTCAGCTGGGACAGCCGGAACCGACGGCTTCAGCCGGTCCTGAAGTTTTTGCCTGGGGCGGGCTTGAAACCGGGGTGGAAGTAGTAAAAGGAAAGTCGCTTTTCCCGAGATTGGATTAAGGCTGTCTTAAAATAAGATCGTTTTGCACTTTTTTAGTGTGGGTCGGGGCCGCATTATCCTGATTTTTGAAGGCTTATGTCACCTGAAGCAAAAAAATTGCGCTATAATAAACATGCGCTTCCGGTCGCCGAAATTATCGGCGGAGTGCTGAATGTGCGGCCGTTGAGGATGCGTCTGCTGCACGAAGACATCTTTAGTCAGTGGCATAAAATCGTCGGCCGGGCGCTTACCGATAAATGCCGGCCGCGCCGGATTAAGGGGCATACCCTCTATCTTGATGTCTCCAGCAGTTCCTGGGCCCATCAATTGATCTATCTTCAGGAGGAGATTATCAGTCGGGTCAATAAGCTGGCCGGAACCCTGCTCATCGCTTCGATCCACTGCCGGGCCGTCAAGAAGCGGGAGCTTAAAGCCGGAGAGAGTGAAAACGTAACTGCCGCCGGCGATATTGATGAAGAACTGGTTTCTGAAACCGAGGCTCGGCAATGGCAGGAGGAGATCGCGACGCTGGTTGAAGATCCGGAACTTTGTGATCTTTTGCGCCGGATGCGCTGCCACAGTGAAGCCCGAAAACGATCCCGGGAGAAGGTTTAGTGGAGTCTGCCGCCGGTGAACTTTTTCTGATCGCGACGCCGATCGGCAATCTGGCCGATATTACGCTGCGGGCTTTGGAGACGCTGCGCCGGGTTGATCTGGTTGCGGCGGAAGATACGCGGACCGCGAGAAAACTATTCAACCATTATCAGATTACGGCCCGGTTAATCTCTCTGCACGATAATTCGTCGGCCAAACGCCTTGACGATCTCCTTGATAAACTTAAATCCGGAGCTCAAATCGGAGTTATCTCCGAGGCCGGGACCCCGGGAATTTCCGACCCCGGTTACCGTTTGATTCAAATGGCGGCGGCGGCCGAAATCAGGATTACCCCCCTGCCCGGAGCCTGTGCCGCGATCTCCGCCCTTTGCGCCAGCGCCCTGCCGCTTGACTCCTTCTATTTTGCCGGTTTTCTCCCTAATCGTCCGGGGCCGCGTCAGCGCCGCCTCGAAGAGTTAAAAGAGATTACCGCGACTTTGATCTTCTACGAATCTCCCCGGCGCCTCAATGCCACTCTGGAAGCTCTGGAAGAAATTTTAGGCGACCGTCCCGCCTGTATCGCCCGTGAACTGAGCAAGGTTTATGAAGAGTTTCTGCGTCGGCCTTTAAGTCAACTCAGACTTCTGGGTGCTGAAAGAGAGTGGCGCGGCGAAATCACCCTCCTGGTTGCCGGCTGCGACCGCGAAAGCCTAGCCCGCGATCCTCAAGCCCGGGCTGCTGCTGAAAATCAGATCCGCACCCTTCTGGCCGATCCCGATTTCAGCAAAAATCACAGCAACCGAGACCTGGTCGATCTTCTCCAGGCCGAATTTCCCTTCTTAAAACGCCGCCGGATTTACGATCTGGTTCTGGAAACTCAATAAAAATACAGATTTAGTTGACCCGTTTCAGCGCCTGTCCACTGCCGGTTGAGACTAAGTTCGACTCGACTATTACAAGTTTTTCTTTTGCGGGCTTGGACTATCTTCACCAACTGGACGTTAGACCAAGAGGGATATCCCCGCTTGATCTACGTCAGCTTAAACTTATTCTCAGGCGATTCTAGGCGCATTCGGAATAGCCGCAGGTGTGGCAGACCATGCAGCCGCCTTCGTGTTCGACGGCGCCGCCGCACTCGGGGCAGGCGCCGAAGGCCATGTTGTTTTCGTTATGAAGTTCCTGGTTGCGTTTGCCATTGTTGTGCTCGGTATGTTCGCGGATTGCCTGGGCGATGGCATCGGCACATGAGGTGACCCGGTTTTCACCGAAGCCGGCCGGTTTGTGACAGCTGATACCGATGAGCTGTTTAATGATCGGTTCCGGTTGCTGGCCGCTGCGCCAGGCTAAGGAGACCAGACGGCCGATGGCTTCGCTCTGGCTGGCGGCGCAGCCTCCGGCTTTACCGATGGTGTTGAAAAGCTCGAACGAGAGGCCGCGGTCGTCATCATTGATGGTGACATAGAGCGGGCCGCAGCCGGTGGTCATCTGATAGGTGCGGCCGACCAGCGACTGGGGCCGGTCTCTTTTGATCGGTTTGGCGGCCTCCTCGGCCGGTTTGGAATCGGTTTTGCCGATATTTAGAACCTGATTGTCGCGGCAGCCGTCACGATAGATAGTTACCCCTTTACAGCCGCTTTCATAGGCCAGGAGGTAGGCTTTTTCGACCTGTTCGATCGTGGCATCGTGGGCGAAATTTATAGTTTTGCTGACCGCGTTATTGGTGTATTTTTGAAATGCGGCCTGAATCTCGATATGATCATGCGGGGCGATATCGTGGGCGCTTTCGAAAAAGAGACGGAATTTTTCCGGGATCTCATCAAGGTTGCGACAACTGCCGTTGTAGGCAATTTTTTTGATGACCGACTGACTGTAAAAATTGTTTTTGTGGGCGATTTCGGCAAATATCGGGTTAACCTCGAAGAGTTCGTCATCATCCATGACTCGCCGCAGAAAAGCCAGAGCAAAGATCGGTTCGACACCGCTGGAACAGCCGGCCAGGATGCTGATCGTGCCGGTCGGAGCGATAGTGGTCCGGGTGGCGTTGCGCAGCGGGATTGTCGGATTGGCGGTGCCGTAGGTACTCTCCGGAAAGTTGGGGAAGGAGCCCCGTTTTTCGGCCAGGGAAATTGAGGCCTCATAAGCTGTGCGGTCGACAAAGGACATTACTTCAGCCGCCAGCTCCCGGGCTTTCTCGGAGGAGTAGGGGACCTCCAGCATCAGCAGCAGATCCGCAAATCCCATGACTCCGAGACCGATTTTCCGGTTGGCTTTGGTCTGTTCCGCGATGATCGGCAGCGGATAGTTGTTGATGTCGACGACGTTATCTAAAAAATGAACCGCCCGGGTTACCGTGGCGCCGAGTCGGTCGAAGTTGATCTTGCCGTCATCGACCATCTTGGCCAGATTGATGGAGCCGAGATTACATGATTCGTGGGGAAGCAGGGGTTGTTCACCGCAGGGATTGGTGCTTTCAATGGCGCCCACTTTCGGGGTCGGGTTATCGGCGTTGAGACGATCGATAAAAATGATTCCGGGCTCGCCTGAAAGCCAGGCCTGTTTGACGATCTGTTTGAAGACTTTGCGCGCGTTCTGCCGTTTTACGACTTCGCCGTTGCGGGGATTAATCAAATCGTAGTCGCCGTCACTCTCCAGAGCGGCCATAAATGTATCGGTCAAGGCTACCGAGAGGTTGAAATTCTGCAACTTCGTCAGGTCGGCTTTAACCTTGATGAAATCCATAATGTCGGGGTGGTCGACCCTTAATATGGCCATATTGGCTCCGCGCCGGGTGCCGCCCTGCTTGATGGTTTCGGTGGCGCAGTCGAAAACCGACATAAACGATAGCGGGCCGCTGGAGATACCGCTGGTCGAGTGAACCAGATCATTACCGGGGCGAATCCGGGAGAAGGAGAAACCGGTGCCGCCGCCGCTCTTATGGATTAAGGCGGTCTGTTTTACGGCTTCGAAGATGCTCTCCATCGAATCTTCTATCGGCAGGACAAAGCAGGCGGAGAGCTGGCCCAGCTCGCGGCCGGCATTCATCAGGGTCGGCGAGTTGGGCAGAAATTCCAATTTCGCCATCATCTCGTAAAATTCCCGGGCGATTTTTTTGACATCAGCCTTTTTATCAAACTCTTTTTCCCCTTCAGCAATCGTCCAGGCAACCCGCCAGAGCATATCCTGCGGCTCCTCGACAACCTCACCGGATTCGCTTTTTTTCAAGTATCGGCGTTTTAGAACCGTGATCGCATTTTCACTGAAAAATGGTTTGGTTGCCGATTTCGGCAGGGCCGGAATTGCGTCTGATTTTTTCATTAAATACTCCTTTTTCGCCGGGGATATGAGTTAATGGTTAATGATTTTAAGCAGTTTTGCTTGAGCGTTGATTGTTTGACGAAAACACTATATGTAGTGTTTGGAGAGCATATAAACCACAATATATAGTAAATGTCAAGGGGGTATATAATTTTTTTTATCTCTTTAAAAGTCTTTGAGGAGTCGTTGTTACATATAGTAAGAGGAGGGGGCTTAGCGGATTAAAAAAAGATGTGGAAAAGAGAGAAAAAAGTTTTATTGTTTGGCCGGACGGGGCTGGTTTCAGGTTAAGAGCCGCCCGGCGGTGAATCCTCCCCAGGCTCCGAGCAGGCAGAGGGTGATATTGAGAAAGATATTGAGAAAGGCTTTTAAGAGGCTGCCGCTTTCCAGGAGTTCAAGGGTCTGGACGCTGAAGGTGGAAAAGGTGGTGAAGGCCCCGAGAAAACCGATGCCGACAAATGAGTTGACACTCTCCGAAAAAAGGGTGCCGGTGAGTCCGATCTGGGCCACGATGCCGAGGAGAAAAGAGCCTCCCAGATTAACCGCCAGGGTGCCGTAAGGCATGCCCGCACCGATAAAACTGTAGACCAGCTCCGAGACAAGAAAGCGGCTGATGGCACCGAGAAAACCGCCGCAGCCGATAATGAGAAGATTCAGCATGGCGCCTTACTAATTCATTCGAGGTAGAGTTGTCAAGTCCGGCGGCCCGGAGAATAATTTGACTTGAAGAAAAGTCGGTTTCAGGGTAGATTCAAAGATTGGCTGTTTTGCACAGTGAGGATATTCTTTCCGGGATCAGACATTTTACGGTTTGTTCTTTAAATTTATTGCAGGTTGATTACCGGTGCGCCGACTTTTAATAATTACGCTGTTTTTGATCTTTTTCGCCCTGTTTGCGGCAGGTGTCGGGCCCTCTCCGGCGGCCGCCGGAGAATATGACGATGCCAAGGTCGCTTTCGGGGCTTTCGCGGACGGCCTCTATGATTTCGCCGGGGCCGAGCTGACCCGGTTTCTGGCCGACTATCCCGATTCAAAAATGGTTCCCCGGGCTCGTCTGGCCTTGATTCTTTGCTCGCTTAAAACCGGCGACTGCAGTAGCGCCTCCCGCGAATTCGCCAAATTGGAACTGCCGGCCCCGGTTAGCGGTCTGAAATTCGATCCGGCGGATCTGCTGCTGCGTCTGGGCGACTGTTTTCTGGCTGCCGGTGAGCCCGCGGCGGCGCTTGAATATTTTACCCGGGTTACCCGGGATTATGACGGCGGAGATGCCGCCTTGAAGGCGGCTTTTAAGCTTTCCCGGATATATTTCGCCCGCGATGATTTTGCCGCCGCCGGACAGCAGATTGCGCCGTTGTTGAAGATTGCTGATTCGCAGCGGCTCAAATCGCTGCAACTCGATCGTCAGGCGATCTACTGGATGGCGGCGTTTTCAGCCTACCATCAGCAGGACTATAAAGCGGCGCTGCCGCTGCTGTTAAAAATCAGCCGTAATGCGAATGAGTTTTCGCTGACGACCGCCGAGCGTCAGGATCTTTATGCCATCCTGGTCGAATCCGCCTGGCATGTCGGCGACAGCAAACTGATGACGGATACCGTCAAACGCTGGCTGCAGACTCCGGCGGCCGATTTGAATACGACGAGATTTGCTTCCGCGGTGCTTTTGACCGCAGGCTCGCTCCGGGCCACCAGAGATCTGTCTGAGATTCGTAGTGAATTGATTAAACTTACCGCTTTCGCCCTGCCGCAGACGGATAAACAGGCGGTTTATGAACTGTTGCTGGAGATTGACCGGGGCCGCGATGATCGGCCGGCGTTAAAAAAATGGCTTAAGGCTCTGATTGCCCTGCTGCCGGCCAAGGATACAAACCGCAGCGTTTATCTTGGAACCCTGCTGCAGCTTGATTACGAGAGTGAAAATTATCCGGAGACCGTAAGCTGCGGCTATCAGCTGATCCGGGAGCAGCCGCAATTCTGGCAGCAGGAAAAGCTCTATTTCCCGTTCCTGATAGCTCTTGGCCGGCTTAATAAATGTGTCGATATAGTCAAATTTGTGCCGGCCGCCCTGCCGGCCTATAAGGTGCGGGAAAATGCTTCCTTCAACCCGCGGCGTCTGACACTGGATCTGCTGGCCGGCAGCTGCCGGGTGAAGCTGGGTCGTTATGCCGGAGCCGTAACCTTTTACCGCTCACTTTACGATCACTATAAAGATCCGGTGGTGCGGGTGAAATTGCTGCTTATGCTCAGCGATCTGGCCGGGAAAACGGCCGAGCCCAAGGTGCTTGACGAGTGGATTTGCCGTGAGGTTATGACGCATTTTTCTCTCGACCGGCGTGAAGATGAGAAACTGCTGCGTCAGGCTCCGGAACTGGTGATGCTGGTGGCCGAATCCCTTTTTGCCTCGCAGTCATATCTTAAAGCTCTGCCCTCACTTCTCTGGCTTGAAAAACTTGAACTTGAGGGACCGCTCAGTGAACGGATCACCTTTTTGTTGGCGGAGTCCTATTATCGGAGCGGGGAGCCGGCTGAAGCTCTGGTTCGTTTTGAAAAGCTTTATGACGGCGGCAGCCGGCAGTTTCATCACCTGGCGGCGCTGCGTCTGGTAACCATTTATGAATCTCTGGGGCAGGCGAACAAGAGATATGTGGCTCCGGGAAAACTGGAAAAACTCTATCGGGATATTCTCAAGTGGGAGACGAATCCTGAACTTAAGCGTGAGCTTGAGCGTAAATTGAAGGATTTGCAGGTCAAGGGAGAACGATGAAATATTTTCTCACGGCTTTGGGACTGGCGCTGATTCTTGAAGGTATGCCCTATTTTCTGGCTCCGGGGGCGATCAAGAAAACCCTGGCGATGATTAAAGATCAGCCGGAAAAATTTTTGCGCGGGTTCGGTTTAACAGCCATGCTGGCGGGAGTGGCGCTGCTCTATCTGGTGAATATCTTCTGACTTGTCATTTAATAAAAACCTAATTTTTCAAGAAACCCTCAAGTTTTGTCAAGAACACCCCGCTAAAGCTTCCATTTAACCGGAATTCCGGTTGACTTAAACCGGCAGTTGTGCTTTATAAGCGGGTCGCTTTGGTAAGTGGCGCAAACGAAGCTTTCGAGCTGTTTTAAGAAAAACCGGTAAAAGGTTTTTTTTGTGTTTATACGACCACGATCTTTGGTAAATTATATCGTGAATCCTGTGCTTGCTGGTTTTTGAGATTTACAACGACCTTAAATTAATATGGATGTCTCTCTTTTTGATTATGATCTTCCTGCGGAGCTGATAGCGCAATACCCGCTCTCCCGCAGGGATCAATCGCGTCTGCTGCGGCTTAAGCGTAACGGACGTGATTTTACGGCAGGCCGCTTTTGTGAGCTTGTCGAATATCTTAGGAAAGGCGATCTCCTGGTGCTTAACGACACCAAGGTTTTTCCCGCCCGCCTGCTCGGTCGTAAAGAGACCGGCGGCAAGGTTGAAGCTTTTTTAGTGCGTAATGTCACTGCTGAGGTTGAGCCTGAGCCCGGTGCCGACCGTTCTCTGTGGCGGACGCTGTTTAAATCGTCGAAAAAAGTTCGACCCGGGCAGAAACTTGATTTCGGCTCCGGCCTGAGCGGCGAGGTGATTACGCCGTCCGGGGAGGAGACCGGTCTGCTGGTCTTAACGAGTTCGGCGGAGGCGGTTACCGACCTGATTGAAAAAGTCGGCAAGATGCCTCTGCCGCCGTATATCAAACGTCAGCCGGAGCGTAACGACAGCGAGACCTATCAGACCGTCTATGCCAACGGCGCGGCTGCCGGGGCCGTAGCGGCTCCGACTGCGGGCCTGCACTTTACCGCTGAGCTGCTGGCTGAACTGGAGGAAAAAGGGGTTGAAAAAACTTTCTTAACCCTGCATGTCGGCCCCGGAACTTTTGCTCCGGTGCGCTGTGACAAGGTTGAGGATCACCGGATTCACGCCGAATATTTTCGCATTCCTGAGTTGACATTAAGTAAACTTGCGGCCGTGAAAAAAAGGGGCGGCCGGCTGATTGCGGTCGGCAGCACCGTGACCCGGACGCTGGAATATTATGCCGCGACCGGCCGCAAAGAGGGCCGGTGCGATCTCTATATCTATCCCGGGTTTGAATTTAAGCTGGTTGATGCGCTGCTGACCAACTTTCATCTGCCGGCTTCGACCCTGATGATGCTGGTTTCAGCTTTTGCCGGTCATGAGACCATAATGGCCGCCTACCGTAAAGCCATAGAACTTGGGTTCAGGTTTTTCAGTTACGGCGACGCGATGTTTATTGAACCTTGATATGACCGAATTTCGTATCATCAACAAAGAAGCCGACGGGGTTGCCCGCCGGGGGCGGATAAGTACTCCCCACGGTCTGATTGAGACCCCCTGCTTCATGCCGGTCGGCACCAAGGCTACGGTCAAGGGGATGACCCCGAAGCAGCTCGCGGAAGAAACCGCTTCCCAGATAGTTCTGGCCAATACCTATCACCTGTTTCTGCGTCCGGGACATGAGCTGATAAAGAAATTGGGCGGCGTTCATAAGTTTATGGGCTGGGACGGCCCGCTGCTGACCGACAGCGGCGGTTTTCAGGTCTTCAGTCTCTCCTCCCTGCGCCGGATTGAAGAGGGGGGGGTGACCTTTCGTTCGCCCCTGGACGGCAGCCGTCATCAGCTCTCACCCGAGTCTTCAATTGAAATTCAGGAGGCTCTGGGGGCTGATATTATCATGGCTTTTGATGAGTGTACGCCCCATCCGGCGACCTACAGTGAAGCCCGTGATTCCCTGGAACTGACGGCCCGCTGGGCACAGCGTTCAAAAGCTTCCCGGAAACGCGACGACAATTTACTGTTCGGTATTATTCAAGGCAGCACTTATCCCGAATTGAGGGCTTCGAGTCTTGAGAAGACCGTAGCTGTCGGTTTCGACGGCTACGCTCTAGGCGGTTTGAGTGTCGGTGAAGGCCAGGCGGCCATGTATGATGTGGTCGAGGAGTTCGGGCCCAAACTGCCGGAACTTAAACCCCGCTACCTGATGGGGGTGGGAACTCCGGAGGATCTGCTGGTGTCGGTGGCTGCCGGGCTGGATATGTTTGATTGTGTTATGCCGACCCGTAACGCCCGCAACGGGATGTACTTCACGCATCAGGGGCCGCTGACGATTAAACAGGCCCGCTATCGTGAGGATTCGGAACCGGTTGATGACGTTTGTGACTGCTACACCTGTCGCAATTTCAGCCGGGCCTATTTGCGACACCTGTTTGTCAGTAAAGAGATATTATCCTCAGTGCTGGCCACGATTCATAATTTGAGTTTTTACAACCGGTTGATGGCGGATATTCGTAAAGCTCTTGATAAGGGCCGGTTTCAGCAGTTTAAACATGATTTTCTGGCCGCTTACAAGGCGTGAAAATATATATTAATCGAGGGTTTAATTTTTTCAGTTATCTTTAAATATTTTTTGCAAAGAAGGGGAATCTTATGTCTAGTGTAGCGTATGCAATGGCTCAAGGTGGTGCGGCCGGGGCTGCGGGAGGTCTGGAAGGTATGAAATCTTTTATCCCGCTGATTTTGATGTTTGTTATCTTCTATTTTCTGCTTATTAGACCGCAGCAGAAGCGTCAGAAAGAGCATAAGGCGCTGTTGAGCGGCCTCAAACGGGGTGATGAAGTGGTGACTGCCGGCGGGATTCTCGGAAGAATTACCAATGTCTCAGAAAAATTTGTGACTGTCGAAGTGGCGGAGAAGGTTAGAATCAAAATCGCTCGTGGTCAAATTATGTCGGTGGTTACCGGAGAAAACGAAAACTAATTTTTAAACTTTGATTTTAATGTGTTGAAAAACGGTCTGCAGAGAGTTCCTTTTATGTCCCCGGTCGGGGCTGGAGCCAGAGATAAGGGAGTGCCGTTTTTCGATTTGGAGTGTTAACTGATGATTAAGAGTGTGAAATTGAGGCTGGCAATTGTTCTGGTGACGGTTGTTTTAGCCCTGATCTACCTGTTCCCGACGATGAGCAGTAATGTGCCGAAGTGGTGGGGTAATATCTTTCCGACGGAAAAAATTCATTTGGGTCTGGATCTGCAGGGCGGCGTCCATCTGCTGATGGAAGTCGATGTTGAAAAGGCGATGCAGGCTGCGACCGACCGTATGACGACCAGTGTCAAAAAATCATTGCTGGATGATAATATCAGGGTTCAGGAAGTAACCCAGACCGATAATGGAATTATCCGGATCAAACTCGAAAGTGAGGCCGATGTTGATCGGCTTACGGCTTACATGAACGATCATTTTCCAATTTGGGAGAATATGTCGACGCAAGGCTCGATTGTTCTCTACAAGGTGAGTGATAAAGAACGCCAGCGGACGGAAAAACTGGCTCTTGATCAGGCGGTTGAAACCATGCGTAACCGGATTGACCAGTTCGGTGTTTCCGAGCCGGAGATCAGGGTTCAGGCGGAAAACCGGATTTTGGTGCAGCTGCCCGGAGTCAAGGATTCCCGCCGGGCCATCGATTTGATCGGCAAAACCGCTCTCTTAGAGTTCAAACTGGTTAACGATCAGTTTGATCCCGCCAAGGTAACTAAGGCGCAACTCGGTAAAAACCTTGAGGTTCTCTATGAACAGCGGCGGGATCCGGAAACCCGGGTACTGCTCAGCAAGCGTCCCTATGTAGTCGAAAAAAAGAGCTTGATGACGGGCGAATATATCTCCAATGCCAACGTTCGTTTCAACAGCCAGTTCGGTGAGCCTTACGTCGCTCTGGAATTCAACGCACAGGGAGCCAAGCTTTTTGATCAGATAACTGCGGCCAATGTCAAGCGGCGGCTGGCAATTATTCTCGATCATAATGTCTACTCCGCACCGGTGATTCAGGAGCGCATCTCCGGCGGCCAGGCCCAGGTCAGCGGCCGTTTTACGGCTAAAGAGGCTCACGATTTAGCGATCGTCTTACGGGCCGGAGCGCTGCCGGCCCCGATTAGAATCCTGGAACAGCGGGCGGTAGGACCCTCCCTGGGTCGGGATTCGATCCGGAACGGGTTTATCTCCATGGTGGTCGGTTTTCTGCTGGTGGTTGTCTTTATGGTGCTCTACTACCGTTTAAGCGGTCTGGTGGCGAATTTGGCCCTGATCTTGAATATCCTTTTCATCATGAGTATTCTGGCTCTGGTGCAGGCAACCCTGACCCTGCCGGGGATTGCCGGGATCGTATTGACGATCGGTATGGCGGTCGATGCCAACGTGCTTATCTTCGAGCGTATCCGAGAGGAGCTGCGCCTGGGTAAAACCCCCAGAGCAAGTCTTGACAGTGGTTACGGCAAGGCCTTTCTGACGATTATGGATGCCAATATTACGACCCTGATTGCTGCGGTGGTTCTCTACCAGTACGGTACCGGGCCGATTAAAGGTTTCGCGGTTACTCTCTCTCTGGGGATAATCTCAAGTCTTTACACCGCCATTTTTGTGACGCATCTGGTCTTTGATTGGGTCGCTGAGCATCGGCATTTGAAAAAATTAAGTATCTAACGCGAGGTTTTAAAGCCTGCAGCTAAGTCGCTTTATCAGCATCTTTCCATAATTTTATAAATGGGAAGATGTTTTGTAAGTCACTAATTTTTCGGAGAGTAACTTTATGGAGTTTTTAAATTCAGACCGAATGCATGTCGATTTTGTCGGCAAGCGTTATTTTTTCATTATAGCTTCCATCGTCGTCATTATTATCGGTATCGGCGCCCTGGTGTTTCGCGGCGGCCTTAATTACGGTATTGACTTTGCCGGGGGGACCATGGTTCAGGTTCGTTTTACCAAGGAGCTGGATTCTGATCAGATTCGTAAAGCCCTGGCTGAGATCGACATGGGTGATGCCTCGATTCAGCAGTTTGAGGGTGAAGCAACCCATGAGTTTCTGATCCGGGTGGAGAAGTCGGACTCCAACCTGGTCGGTCTCTCCGACCGGATCAAGGTCGTGCTGAATAAAGCTTTCGGGGCTGAGAATGTTGATATCCGGCGGGTTGAGATGGTCGGACCGAAAGTGGGTAAGGATTTGCGGCGACAGGGAATGCTGGCAATCATTTATGCTTTGATTGGTATCCTGATCTATGTCACGGTACGTTTCGAATTGCGTTTCGCGATCGGCGCGATTGTCGCTCTGGCTCATGATGTGATGATTACCGTCGGGGTTTTCGCTATGCTGGACAAAGAGTTCTCTCTGCCGATCGTCGCGGCCCTGCTGGCGATAGTCGGTTATTCATTGAATGATACGATCGTTGTTTATGACCGGATTCGCGAAAATATGAAAGGTTCCGGCAAATCGGGTTTTATCAAGACGATTAACGACTCGATCAACGAGACCTTAAGCCGGACAATCCTGACCTCACTGACCACCATGCTGGTTTTGATCAGCCTCTTTTTTCTCGGCGGCGGGGTTATCCACGATTTCGCTTTCGCCATGATTGTCGGGGTTACCGTCGGAACCTATTCTTCGATTTTTATCGCCAGTCCGGTGGTTATCTTTATGCAGCCCAAAAAAGGCTGACCTTATGCTCAAACTGAGCGAAATTTTCTATTCTCTTCAAGGGGAGTCCACATTTGCGGGACTCCCCTGTCTGTTTGTACGCCTGGCCGGCTGCAACCTTGAGTGCTCCTATTGCGATACCGGTTACGCCCGGTCGGAGGCAGACGGTGAGGCGGTTGCCGTCGCCGAGGTGGTGGCCCGGCTGCTGGAGTATCAAATCCCACTGGTCGAAATTACCGGGGGAGAGCCGTTGTTGCAGGAAGCCGCTCCGCGTCTTGTGCGGGAGCTTCTGGTTCGTGATTTTACGGTTCTGATTGAGACCAACGGCTCGCAGAATATAGACCTGATCGACTCCCGGGCTCATATCATTATTGATGTGAAAACCCCGGGCAGCGGAATGTCTGCAAGTTTCAATCTTAACAATCTTAAACAGCTGCAGCCGCACCACCAGTTAAAATTTGTCCTGGTCGATGAGAATGATTTCTTCTGGAGTCTGGATTTTATCAAGCAACATTTGACAGGTATCAAGCCTAAGGAGATTATCTTCAGCCCGGTCACGGCTACTTTCGCACCGTCTCGGCTGGCGGAGTTAATGCTTGAAAATCGGGTTAGAGTCCGTCTTCAGTTGCAACTCCACACTCTCCTCTGGCCGGAAGCTGATCGGGGTCGCTAGATCTGGAATATTTTTTGGGGTTTATAATGAAATCTGAGAGTAAAAAAGCAGTAGTTTTATTAAGTGGCGGGCTGGATTCGGCAACCGTTGCCGCAATCGCCAAAGATCAGGGTTTTGCACTTTTCTGTTTAAGTTTCAGTTATGGCCAGCGTCAGGAAATTGAAGTTGAGAAGGCCCGGCAGCTGGCACTGTTTTTCGAGGCTTGCGAACATCTTGTGCTCAATCTGGATTTGGGCCGGATCGGCGGCTCGGCCCTGACCGATAAAAATCTGGAGGTTCCGAAATCGGGGGCCGATTTGGGCTCTGACGAGGTTATCCCGGTTACCTATGTGCCGGCCCGCAACACCATTTTCCTTGCTTATGCCGCTTCCTGGGCCGAAGTTATCGGGGCACGGGATATCTTTATCGGGGTCAATTCCCTGGATTACAGTGGTTACCCTGACTGTCGCCCGGAATATCTTGAGTCGATGCGGAAAACGATTAATCTGGGTACCCGCAGCGGGGTTGAAGGCAGTGACTACTTTCGTTTGCAGGCGCCGCTGCTGGCGTTGAAAAAGTGCGAGATTATTCAGCGGGGAGTGGCTTTAGGGGTTGATTACGGGATGACCATAAGCTGTTATGATCCGGATTCTGAAGGTAAACCCTGCGGTTTCTGCGACAGCTGCCGCCTGCGCGAAAATGCCTTTCGCGAGGCGGCACTCAAAGATCCGGCGCTCTAATCCCGGCCGCCGCCGACGATTCTGAGCATCATTAAAAAGAGATTGATAAAATCAAGATAGAGAGCTAACGCGCCCATGATCGCGCCTTTACTGTTGGCTTCCTGGGTAAGTGCCATCTGTTTTAAGCGCTGGGTATCATAAACCGTTAGACCGACAAAGACCAGAACCCCGATGTAGCTGATCATCATGCTCATTTGTGAGCTCTGCACGAACATGTTAACGACCGAAGCGATGACGATGCCGATCAGTCCCATGAAAAGAAAACTTCCCATCGAGGTCAGATCCCGCTTGGTCAACATCCCGTAGCCGCTGCTGACGATAAAGGTCGCCGAGCAGATGAAGAAGGTTGAGGTTATGGTCGAGCGGGCGTAGATCAGAAAAATAGTGGAAAGGGTCGCCCCGTTGAGAATCGCATAGAGAATGTAGAGGGTTATGGCCGTACTGCGCTGGAGTTTGTTGATTCTGGCCGCTAAAGTGAAGACCAGGCCGAGTTCACCGAAGATAAGTCCGTAGAAGACCAGTTTGTTGCCCAGGATAAGTTGCAGCATGGTCTGGCTGTTGGCGACAAAATAGGCGACAAAGCCGGTTAAAGCCAGGCCGACTGCCATCCAGTTGTAGACGCTGTAGATAAACTCATTGACTACGGCACTCTCTCGGCTGTTTTGTGCGCTTAAGGTTTGCATAGTTATTTTCTCCTTTACATCGTTTATACTTCTTTGCTTGCCATCGTCAGTTGACAATTTCCGTCAGTTCGCAGCATTGAAGATATTTACGGTCAGCTGTTTTGTCAAGTCCTCTCAAGGTTTCAGCTGAAGAAGTTTTTGTCGTTCTTCATCCTTTTCCAGGAGCCTGATTGCCAGTCGGCTGATATCCTCTTCCGTGATGATACCGACCAGATTGTTTTCTTTGTCTACTACCGGCAGACAGCCGAATTTATTCTTCATCATCAGCCTTATCGCCTCAATTAAACTGGTCTCTTCAGTAGTGGTCGCTATCTGGGTCCGCATGACATCCTTGATCGGGATGTGGCGGTCGA
>JANTFH010000006.1 GCA_024763535.1 Thermodesulfobacteriota bacterium | reverse complement strand
AGCGGCTGATCGAAAAAGAGGTCACGCAGCCGGTGATGGAGCGCAAGGTCAGCGAGGCCGAGATCAAGCAGTATTACGAGCAGCACCGCGAGCAGTACCAGCGGCCGGAGCAGGTTCGCCTGGCCGAAATATTTATTGCCGCACCGCTCGGCAACAACCGGGCAAAACAGCGGCGGAAGGCTGAAGCTGTACTGGCCGAAGTGCTTGCTGCGAAAGATCGTTTTGCCTTCACCCGGTTGATCAATAAATATTCGGATTCACATCCCGCTCACGGCCGTGGCGATACCGGTTTTTTTGATCGCCGGGGTCAACCCGGTCAGATAGCGCCTGAGTTGGTCAAGGCTGCCTTTGCTCTGGATAACGGCAGGGTCGGGGATCAGGTGATTGAAACCGCAAAAGGTTTTCATATCATCAAACTTATTGGCAAAAGGGCAGCATTTAAGACTGATCTGGCTAAGGTCAGTCGGGGTATCGCAAGAAAGATCCGGCAACAGGAGCTCAAAGAACAGCGGGCGAAGTATGTCGAGTCATTGCGGCAGGCGGCTGAAGTCAAGATAGATCAGGTTATGCTGGAAAATATTCGCCTGGAAATGCTGTCTGCGAAAAAAACTGCTGCACAACCGGAAAAAAATTTCCCTCCGTCATTACCGGGTAAATCTCGATAGCGGCGCGGGGGATCTGGCTCTTAAACTAAGGGCACCTGTAATTTATGAATGGGAGTATTGATAGATGCAAGCAACTGTGAAAAGGGCTTGGGGGCTGGTATGAACATACTTAAAGTGGGTTTGGTCGGCAGCATTATTGTTGCAATTTGTTTTTTTGCTTTCAGTGCTCATGCAAGGCTGCCGGAGCCGGATAATATTATTTACGGTGTGGCCCGGGAGAACAGTGCCAGCGTGACCGCGAAAGTCAACGGGGTTGAGATCGCCGCTTTTAGTGTCGCCACGAATTCCAGGCTGGCACCGTATTATATTTTGCGCTTGCCGATTGACTCGCTTGATCCCCAGATTCCCGGTACCGCCCGCCCGGGAGATACGGTCGAAATCTTTGTCGACGGTGAAATTACGGCCGCTGCGACCTTGACGGTTGGACCCATGGGGGAGATCATCAGGCTTCACCTGGCGACTGAAGACAGTGATGATGATGGCATGCTTGATGTTTGGGAAATGGCTTATTTCGGAAGTTTGACAGCTTCTGACGGCAGTGGCGATAGCGATAATGATGGCTTGAGTGATCTTGAAGAGTTTCAGCGTGACGCTGATCCCACGACAAAAACAGAGACCCCTCCAGCACCTGTTCTTGATGTTGATAACGAATCTCTGGATTTTGCCGAGGTTCAGTTCGACGGAAGCGGCTCTAGCAAAACTTTGCAAGTCACTAATAGCGGAGATGTTAATCTTGTAATTGGTCCTTTGGTGATCACTGGCTCTGATGCGACATGTTTCAGTCTGACAAATGATAATTGCTCCGGGGAGATGCTTGAGCCTGGTAACAGCCGGACGGTTGAGGTGGTTTTTACTCCCGGATCACTTGGCGTAAAAACCGCCACCCTCTCTATTCCCAGCAATGATCCTGAAACCCCGCAGCTTGTCGCTCTAACCG
Source organism: Thermodesulfobacteriota bacterium (assembly GCA_024763535.1). Lineage (GTDB taxonomy): Bacteria > Desulfobacterota > Anaeroferrophillalia > Anaeroferrophillales > Tharpellaceae > Tharpella. The sequence goes on along the minus strand of JANTFH010000006.1, from coordinate 69,941 downwards.
GAACCGGTGTTGATTCCGGTATTCTATATGTTTGTGATGACAGCTATTGTAATGGTCTTAAACCCTGTTTCAGCTCGGTTTTTGGGGCTTACTCCGCGTCTGCAAACGGCAGTGAAATCAGGGTCGGTGAAAAGGGCTTTTTCCTTGAAGAATTGACTTTGGATGAGGATGTTGACATCTTTTTAAGAGGTGGTTGGAATGCGGATTACAGTGATAATACCGGGTACAGTTCGACGATCAACGGGAGTTTGACGATTTCGGCGGGCACCGTAACCGTAGAAGGCATTGTCATTGAAGGGCCGGCCACCCTGACGCAATTGGATGGTTTGAACGCCGGTTCCTGGAGAATAAGATCCTGGTCAGATTTGGGCTGGGGTAGGAACCGTTAGAACTCGATGACGGAAAGCCCATTTTGGGATAGGAGTGAGTTTTTCAAATTGAGCTGTATTTCTCCAGATTGGAGGCATTCTTTGGGATTTTCAGTTTCGGGTTTATCTTTTCTCTTTACTCCACACCTGGCGGGATGGCCGGTTACCGGCTATTCGGGCCAGTTCCTGGAGCCGGGGGCCGGGTTCGATGTCAAGATTGGCGGCCAGGTTGGTTTCAGCCTGGCGATAGACACTCAGGGCCTGGGCGGCTTCTCCGTTGTCGATATGAATCTGCATGCGGCGGCCCCAGATTTTTTCATAGAGGGGGGCGTGGCTGCTGGCCTTTGCCAGCAAAGCCAGGGCGGTACGTTCCTGGTTCTCATGGAGCAGTTCTTCGATCCGGACTAACACGCCCCGGACGTAGAGTTGCGCCAATTCATCGCGAAATTTATCGAGCCAGATCAATCCTTTGAATGTCGGCAGGAAGCTGCCGCTGTAACTGTCAAGAACTCTGGTCAGGGCCGGAGTCCCGCTTGCCTGTTTAAGGACTTTGGTGATTTCTTGCTTAAAATCCAGGGCATCCACCCGGCAAAGATCTTTATCCAGCCAAATCATGCGGTTTTTTGCCACCAGCCAGGGAAATGGCTTGTGGCCGTTGTCGCAACCGATCCGGCGCAGTCGCGAGAGGGTAACATTGAGACTGTTATCGGCCAGATCCCCGTCACTATCCTGCCAGAGCATAGTTGCCAGTTGTTCTCTGGGGACCTTGCGACCGCCGTGGGCAATCAGAGCAAAAAGCAGATTCCGGCTTTTTCGGCCACGCCACTCCTTAATCGAGACCTTTTTTTGGTTAATCTCTATAAAAAATTCACCCAGAGTGGTGATCTTTACCGGATAATAGTCAGTCTCCTTGATGTAGTTACGTTTTTCAGGAAAAATCTTCTCTTCAAGCTCTCCGTAAAAGGTCGTTGGTCGATATTGGTATGGCATTTTTTCGCCTGGAGGGAGTAGGGCGTATGCCTGTTTCCAGGCCAGACGGGCCTGGTCGAAATCGCCAGTTGCAGCATGGATGGCGGAGATTTCAAGATAACCGAGGGCGGCAATCAGATTAAAATTACATTCCTGCCAGTTTTTAACCCAGGATTGCAAGTGGCTCAGGGCTTCCTTTCGGCGGCCGAGATCGGCCAGGGTCAGGCCGTGCAATAGTGCATTCCTGCGAATTGCAATTGGGGATTGGCTCAAACCGGATCGGAACCTGGCTTCTTCGCTGTGGCGTAAGGCCTTGTGAGGACGGCCTAGACTGAGGGCCGCCATGCCCAGGTTGAAATGGAGGTGGCTACGGTAGAAATTGTTGTTGTCAGGAATTGCCAGAGCACGAATCATCTCTGCATTTCTTTCGATTTCGTCGAGGTTGCCGATAATGATTCTGGTATCAAGCAGGTGCCCCAGGGTCAACAACTGTATGGTTGGTGGAGTGTTGGTAAAACCGGGGTGTTCAACTAATGTCGAGAGCGACTTAAAACCCTCTGATGTCTGTCCACAGAGGGCACTGATCAAGCCGTTGCTTATCTGAAATTGCATTATGGCCGGCGGCGGCAGCCCCTCTTTCACGAGCAACGGGGCGCTGTCCTTGAGAATTATTTCGGCCTGAGCTAAATCGCCGGACCAGGTGAGACAGTAAGCATAAAAAGCGGCACCCAGCAGCTTGAGTGATGAAGATGCCGCTTTCTCGGCGGCCAACTGCTGCTTTCTGAAGGTGGACTCCGCCTGCGTCAGGTCGCCGTGGACGATCAGTTCAATCTGGGCTTGATGCAAAAGCAGGAAAGCCCTGGCGGTTGGCGAAAGTTTTGTTTCGGTGAGCAGTTCCTTAATCTTCTCATGATAAGGGTTGAGCTGACTTAGCTCATTACCCCGGTTCAATCCGGCGGCGACAGTCAGTCCGATAATGGCTGCGGCAACGTCGGGATCTTGCTCAGTCGCAAATTCCTGAGTCGGGACGGGAAAAAGCGAAGTGTGGGCAGCTGTCAGAAAATTACAGATATCGTCTCTTGTATGCTTGAATGGTTCTATTTGTTTAAGAAACTTAGGCAGGTCTCCTTCAAAAAGAGTGGCTAGAGGGAGAGTTGAAGGGTTGTTCATGGGGGGCTTGAACCTCAAATATTACAGGAGAATCCAGGATATGATGTAGTTGTTACCATGTTTTTATTAAAAATACTGTAATATAACTATATTTATTGTGTCAATTACTTTGTTGGCTTGAAAAAAATTGAGGAACAGAAATGGAAAAGACATTAACTCATTCTTTTCAGGAATATATGGAGATCACATTGATAGTTACAGCATTTGCTGTAATCACTGTGAATCAAATGGGAACGACGGAATTTATTTGAACAATTAAACCGATGGCAATCTCATATTTTGAATGATTTTATCAGCAATTATTATAATGATCATGGTTTAGACGATGAGATTTCGATTGATGGTATCTGTGGCTCGGTTTATGTTTTGCCAGATACAGAACCAGATGTGACACTGGGTAGTATTTAATTCATTGCTGATTATCAAAGCGGGGGCCATGAGCAGTATTGCGAAGCCTGGCTTGGGAGTGGACCTTTGGCACTTAAACCCCGATTGCCAGACTCCACTTGATGTTGGGCCGGAGAGCAGTAAAAGTGCAATGAATGGGGCAGGCTTGACTTATTATGGATGTTTGCTGGAGTGGAGAAACTAAAAAGAGTTGCAATGTGATGGCTTGAAAAAAGGCGGGATAATGAAAATCTCATCCCGCCTTTTAATTCTAATGCTTGTCTTGTAGGTTCCTATTCTTTGATCAGCATGGTTGCCGGATCGAGAGAGAGATCCTGGGTGGAGATCGAGCCGCTGCCTTTCAAGACGTTAAGCCTGATCTCGTTGTCTTCGGGCTCAAGTTTGATGGCAACATCAAGGAGATCGGCATATTCGCTGATCTGGATCGGCAGGCCTTCGGCATCCGGCTCTTCATGACGATGGCTGCGGACCGTGAACCAGATGTGGGAGTTGAATTTTTCCGAGAGATCCTTCAAGGCGTGCAGGTCGGTGCGTTTGAGCTGCTCATTGAATGGCAGGCCGTCGATAAGAATCATCTGAGGATGGAATATGTCCTGGTCGGCAAGTTCAGTCAGGCGTTCATCCAGACGCGGCACACTGAAACCGTCAATATTGAAGGTCATGATGAACCGTTGCGGCAGCAGCTCATTCCAGAGATCATCAATTTTGTCAATCTTGTAGTGGGTGCCGATATTATTGAATACCTCACGATACCAGAGGCTGACCTTGCGAACTGGATCGCCTAAACTGATATGCAGGGCGTTGTCACCTTTGAGCAGACTGTTTAATGACAGCTGTACTAAAAGGGCTGTTTTCCCGACACCGGCGCGGGCGACAACCGCCCCGAGGCCACCTTCCGGCAGGATATAACCATTTGCATCGCTGACCGCTCTTAAGGGGTTGCGCATCATCAAATCTTTTTTTAACATAGTAAAGCTCCTTTCTCTAAGGTAGATTACCCGGGCACTGGAAATTGGTGTGCTCATTAAGCCGCGCCTTTCTTGGCCTCTTCGTCTCTCTTCTTCTGCAACTCTTCCGTAATACTTTGCGGTACCTGCTTGTAGTTGGCAAACTCCATGGTGAACTGGGCCTTGCCCTGAGTGCTGGAGCGGAGAACGGTGGAATAGCCGAACATTTCAGCCAGGGGTACCTGACACTCGACTACGCACATAGGGCCCTCTTCCTGGGCGCCGAGGATCGTGCCCCGGCGCTGGTTGATGGTGCCCATGACGGTGCCCTGAAACTCAGTCGGAGTCTCAATGACAACCTTCATGATCGGTTCATGAATAACCGGTTTTGCTCTCTTGTAGGCGTCTATGAAAGCGCCGCGGGCGGCCGCCTGGAAGGCCATCTCCGAGGAGTCGACGGCATGTGAGGCCCCGTCGTTGATCTCGACCCGGATGCCGGTTACTGGAAATTCCATAAGCGCCCCTTTGGCCAGACTGGCTTTGAAGCCTTTCTCGCAGGAGGAGATAAACTGGGTTGGAATCGCTCCGCCGGTAATCTTGTTGATGAACTCAAATTCACCGTCGGCAAAAGGCTCGATATAACCAGCGACGCGGCCGTATTGACCGGAACCACCCGTCTGTTTTTTGTGGGTGTAGTTAAAGTCGGCCCGTTTGGTGATGGTTTCACGGTAGGCGACCCGGGGCTGGCCGGTGTTTACTTCAGCATTGTATTCACGCTGCATACGTTCAACGTAGACCTCAAGGTGAAGTTCACCCATGCCCTCAATAATGGTTTCGTTGGTCTCTTCATCAACGTAAGTCCTGAAGGTCGGATCCTCTTTCGAGAAGCGGTTCAAGGCCTTGGACATATTGATTTGAGACTTGTTGTCTTTCGGAACAAGAGCCAAAGAGATGACCGGATTGGGAACGAACATCGAGGTCATCGAGTAATTGAGCTTGGGATCGGCAAAGGTGTCGCCGGAGGCGCAGTCGATACCGAACAGGGCACCGATATAGCCGGCCGAGATCTCATTGATATCCTCCATCTGGTTGGAGTGCATCTGCACCAGGCGGCCGATTTTTATCTTTTTCCCGCTGCGGGTGTTAATCAGGGTGTCGCCTTTGGCGAGAACTCCCTGGTAGACCCGGATGTAGGTGAGCTGTCCGTACTGACCGTCTTCAAGTTTGAAGGCGAGGGCTACGGTGGGATCTTCTGAACTGCTGCTGAGTACGACTTCAGCTTCATCCCGATCCAGATCAAGGGCGATGTTGGTAACTTCCGAGGGGTCGGGCAGCAGCTGGGTGGCCGCATCCATCAGCGGCTGCACCCCTTTGTTCTTATAGGCTGAACCAATGTAGACCGGGGTGACCTCCCGTTTCAGCACTCCTTTACGCATCGCCTGCAAAATCATATCGGGGCTGATCTCCTGCTCCTCGAGGAAGGCTTCGGCGAGATCATCGCAATAATTGGAGGCCATTTCAATCAGCTCTTCCCGTCTCTCTTCCGCTTTTTCCTGAAGCTCGGCCGGAATCTCTTCGCGTCTGATAATTTCTCCATTCTCACCGTCGAAATAGAGAGCTTCCATAGTTACCAGGTCAACCACTCCTTCATGAGCCGCTTCGAGGCCGATAGGCAGCTGCATGGCTATAGCATTATGACCGAGTTTCTCCTTAAGCTGGCTGACAACCCTTTCCGGATTGGCACCGCTGCGGTCACATTTATTGACAAAAGCTATGCAGGGAACCTTGTAGCGTTTCATCTGCTGGTCAACGGTAATCGACTGAGACTGAACCCCGCCGACCGAACAGAGAACCAGGATAGCTCCGTCAAGCACCCGGAGAGAGCGTTCGACTTCAATCGTGAAATCGACGTGGCCCGGGGTGTCGATTATATTGATGGCATGATCATTCCACTCGCAGAAGGTCGCCGCGGAAGCGATTGTAATGCCGCGCTCTTTTTCGAGCTCCATCGAGTCCATAACGGCTCCGACGCCGTCTTTACCTTTAACATCGTGGATCGCGTGAATCTTGTTGGTGTAAAACAGAATTCTTTCAGTCAGAGTGGTCTTGCCCGAGTCAATGTGGGCGCTGATCCCGATATTACGTACCTTGCTTAATTCCTTGCTCATCTTTTTCACCTTTGACACTTCATGTTGTGGGCCGCTGATTATTTGTCGGCCGCTCGAAAACGTAATGCTTTTTTATGTCGTAATACATTGAACAATAAAAACGCGCCCGCAATCGCTATCAGTGAATGCGGGCGATCTTGGGAACCATAATCTGTTTAATCTGTTATTCGTTACTAAAAAAATAACTAAAAAGGAATATGGTGTGCCGGCCTGAAGAGATCACCACCAGCCGGGCCTTTTCCTAACCTTATTACTAAGGTCAAAGCGGAGAAGCACGCGGCCTATACTCTAAATAAAAATAAATTGCAAGGAGAATGTCGCGAAAAGATACAATTTTTCAGGGTTGCTACTTGCGGTTCCGGGAAATCGCAAGCCTTGGGTGCCCGGGAAAATTTCGGAGATTGCCGGCAGCCTGGGGGCCGGTTTGCCAGGAAGTTCTACTTTTTCAGAAAATGAGATATCCCCGCAACCCGACGGCTGTTGATCACGAGAAAGAGCCGGTCTCCGGGGAAAACCAGATCATCGCCTCTGGGCATGGTGATCTTTTCCGTGTCTTCATGGAGTACCCCGGCAAAAACGCAATCCCGGGAAAAGGCCTTCTGCTGAGAAAGTTCGCTGATACTGATGCCTTCGATATGGCGGTTTTCCGGATATTTGACCATAACCAGAAGGGTGTCGAGCTTGATCTGGGAGATTATCTGGATATCCGGGTTTTCAAGTTCCATGATAATCTTATTCTGAAAAAGTTCGATCATATTACAGATGGTGGTAACTCCGGCGAAACGGTAGGCTTCGGCATAATCCGGGTGGCGCATCTTGGCCATTATCTTGGAAACCCCAAAACTGTGGGCCAGCAGAGAAAAGGCCAGATTATCGATATCCTTGTAGAGGGTGGCGATGGCGACATCGGCCCTTTCGATGCCGGCCTCCTTCAGCGTCAGAATATCGGTGGCCTCACCGTTAATCGAGATAATTCCGGTTTCAGCATAAAGTTTTTCACAACGGGCCTGATCGTGGTCGATAATGACAACATCATCCTTGCGATTGGCCAGCATCTGGCCGACATGGGAGCCGCCGATACCGCCCCCGGCGATTACTGCATACATGATAATCTCCTTTTGTTCTGAAGGTTTAATTTTTTTGCTTCATTCTATCTGTCGTTTAAGACCAGGGCCACTATCTCCGGATCAAACGGGCGAAAAGGAGAAAGATCGGCAGCACCTCCAGGCGGCCGGCCAGCATGCCGAAAATATAGCAGGTTTTAACGACGGCGGGAAAGGCGGCCAGCTCCGGGGTTGAGAAAAAAAATGGCCCCATATTGCTGACCGCGGAGAGCATGCCGGAGAGAGCCTGATTGCCGTTAAGATCAGTGCAGGAGAGAGTCAGGGCCGTGCCTGCCCAGATCAGGGAAATCCAGGCAAAAAGCAGAGCGCAGATCCGTTTTATCTCGTGCGGAGAGATAATCTTCTTCTGGATAACCAGGGGAATTACGGCATTGGGCGAGAGTGAAAGCTGCTTTAATTCACTGACCAGAGTCTGCCAGAGTATGCCTAAACGCAATACCTTGAAGCCGCCCGCGGTTGAACCGATACAGCCGCCGATAAACATCAGCAGCAGAAAAACCTGTTTGGCCAGGGCCGGGTAGTAGGGGTCGTTCAGGTGCCGGGTAGTATAGCCGGTGCTGGTGATGACCGAGACCGTCTGAAAGAGGGCCGTGCGAAAGTGGAGGTGGAAGTTGGTCCACGAAGATAAAAATTTTTCTCCCACAGCGATATAGATATCAACTCCAATAATTAGAACCGCGCCGATAATCAGGGCCCAGAAGAGGCGCATCTCAAAATCCCGGTAGAGCGCGCGCCAGTTGCCGGTGGCCACTTTGTAATGGAGAAGAAAGTTGGTGCCGCCCATGAGCATGAAGATTATCATCGTGTATTCGATCAAAATTCCGTGTCTGAAGCCGCTGAAGTATGAGATTGAGGCGTCGTGGGTTGAGAAGCCGCCGGTGGAGACCAGAGTCAAGGTGTGGTTGATCGCATCAAACAGGGTCATGCCCTCAAGGTAGAGCAGGAAAAAGGCGGATATCGTCATGCAGCCGTAGATCGCCCAGATAATTTTGACCGTGTTGAAGATTCCGGGTACCGGCCGGCTACTGTTGATTTTGTGACTCTCGGCATTAAAGAGGATAGCCGCGGCACTGCCGCCCCGGAAACTGACGGCAAGGAAAAAGGTCAGAATTCCGATGCCGCCGATCCACTGCATGAAAGAGCGCCAGAAAAGAAGCGCCGGCGGCATCTGGTCGAGTCCGGTAAAAACCGTCAGCCCCGAAGCCGTAATGCCGCTGGTCGCTTCAAAGAGAGCATCGATAAAAGAGTGTTTAAGGATTATAAATATCGGCACCGCGCTGACCAGAGAGACTATCATCCAGGCCAGAGCCGTGATAATCATGCTCTCCAGGATATCGGGAACCTTGGTCGGCAATCTTCGGGTCAGAAGCAGGCTGCCTGAGATCAGCAGCAGGCCCGGTCCGACGAAGGCCGAAATAATCCGGACTGAAATTCCGGGCCCGGGAAAGATAAGATGAATCAGGGCCGGAAGCATTATCAGGAAACCGAATATGAACAGCAGAGAGCCGAGATAGTTTAAGACCGACAGGCCGGCAACAAATTTCTTTATCATCTCAGTGTGTAACCCCGGGGGGATGCCGAAAAATCACGATATTTCAAGATACCTTTGTCTTGTCCTTTCAAGGTTGGCGGTATATTCCGGTGCCACTTAGAGGTATAGATGGATGTGGTAAAGATAGCAACTTATTTTTGCGTGTGAAAGGGGGTAGGTTTTATCGGGATATTAATGGTGGAAAGGAGATGGTTTTTGTGTCATAATAATAGGCCCTGTGGTTCAGGGCCGCAGTTTGCAATAAATAAATAAGAGAGGCGAACCTCAGTCTGAAAGATAGGCATAGAAAAATCCCATGAGCGAAACAGAGAGGGTGAAAAAAAGTTCAAAGTTGCGTCGTTGGCATGTGGGTCTGCTGATCCTGATGTTGTTGTCGCTGATATATACTTTAAGTGGCTTCTTCCTGCTGCCCTGGGTGCTTAAAAATCAGGCGGAAAAGCGCCTGCCCGATCTTTTACAGCGGCCGGTGACGATTGCCGGGGTTCAGTTTAACCCCTTTACCCTGCAGTTGAAGGTTAACGATTTTATAGTTAAAGACCGCCGCGATCAAAATATCTTTTTCAAGGTTGATGATCTGCTGCTGGACAGTGCCGGTTTCCTTTCACTGCGTAACCGGGCCCTGGTGCTTGAACGAGTGGAGATTCGGGGACCTTATTGCAAAGTGACCCGGAACTCTGATTTGAGCTATAATTTCTCTGATCTCCTGGAACTGTTGACCGCCCCGGAGAGTGGGAAGAAAGATCAGAGAGAAAAAGTTTCCGCTTTTCATTTTTCTCTGAACAACATCATCCTGACGCAAGGGATGCTGGTTATTGACGATAACTGCCGGAGTACGGCCCATAAAATTACTGAAATCTCGATCAGCCTGCCGCAGATTTCAAACCTGCCTCACCTGGTTAAAACCAATGTCGAACCCTCTTTTTCTGCGGTGGTTAACGGTACCCGGTTAAATGCCAAAGGTAAAACTCTGCCTTTTGATCAGAGCCTTGAGACTCATTTTGCGATTAATCTGGATAGACTGGATCTGCCCTATTACCTCTCCTACCTGCCGGGTAAACGTAACTTTGCCTTAACTTCGGGTTTCCTGAGTACCACTCTTGATCTGGTGTATATCCAGCCCCCCAGGCAGTCACCCCGGCTGACCTTAAGCGGCCGCTCCACGATTAAGGAGCTCGTGATCAACGGCAAGGACGAAGAGTCCGATTATCGTTTTATCTCGATTCCGGAACTGGTGGTTACTTTAGGGGCCGGTAATCTTCTGGCGGGAGAGATTTTTCTTGATGAGGTTGTCTGCCGCCGGCCGGAGTTTAATTTTCTGCATAAACCGGACGGTGCTTTTTACCTGCCGATGCTGATCGCTGCGGCCAGCAGCGATGGCCGGAAAGCGGCTGCGGCCGCCGCCGCTCCGCCGAAAACTGAAAAAAAATCCGCGTCCAGGATTGTTTTTCGTTTAGCTAAACTGCAACTGCAGGAGGGGGCTTTGACGGTTTTAGACCGTCGGGTTGATCCGGCTTTTTCCGCTCATTTTTATCCGCTCGATTTAGAACTTGAAAATTTTACCACGGCTGCGGGCAAGCGGGCCCGTTACAGCCTCAAATTTAAGAGTGATCGTGGCGAATCCTTTACCGGGGACGGAGATTTTGCTCTGGAGCCTTTAGATGTAAAAACTCATTTTGCTCTTAAGGATCTGCCGCTGCCGCAGTACGCCGCTTATTATCGACCTTTCTTTGCCGGGAAGTTTGCCGGCAGTCACTTAAGTCTTGCAGGTGAGGTTGCGGTTGCCAAGCCCGCTTCCGGTGATATCCGAATGCAGTTTGAGAATCTGGGCTGCGAGCTTGATGATTGTAAGCTGAGCACAGCGGACGGCACTGTAGTCCTTGATCTGCCCCATTTTGAGATATCTCAAAGTGTAATCGACCTCGACCGGCACGAATGTGTGATCGGTTCATTCAAAGGAGATAAAGGACATCTACAGCTTGCCCGGCGTCCGGACGGCAGCCTGAATCTTGCCGATCTGATGCCGGCGGCAAGCGTCAAGGGGCAGACCAAAACCCCGGCGTCGGTGCCGTCTGCCAAAAATCTATGGCATCTGATGCTGAACCGGGGCAGCCTGAGCGACTGTGCCTTGACCTTTAAAGATCAAGTTCCTTCCGGGCCGGCTCTCTTGAATGCCGACCGGGTTAATCTGCGGATCGACAAGTTCGGCTCCGGCCGGAATGAAACCGGGAAACTTAACCTGCGGCTGCGGCTGGCAAAAAAAGGAAAACTCCGGCTTAAAGGTACGGCAGGCATCGATCCGCCGCAGGCTGAGCTTGATGTCGATCTGAAGAAGTTCCCCCTGCCGCTACTCCAGAACTATCTGGATGAATATCTTGATCTGGTTTTAGTCAGAGGCGATTTTGCCACCGGCGGGCATCTGCGTATCAAGAGCGCAAAAGGTGACAATCGGATTGATTTTGCCGGCAACCTCTCTTTAGACAACCTGAAGACGGTTGGTAACCGGCGGGCGGATGATATTCTGAGTCTGCAGCATTTAGCTTTAAACCGGGTAAGCTATCACTTTCAGCCTCCGGCTCTCGCACTCAAACAGGTAGTGTGTAAGGGGCTTAAGGTGAAGGTTATCAAAGATCCTGACGGTCTCACCAATCTTGAGAAGATAGTCGTCAAAAAAGCTGATGCTCCGGCTGTTGATAAAGCCGGCCGCCGCCCAGTAAAGAGTGCGGAGAACTCCACGGGCAAGTCTATGAGTCTGGATCTTAAAGAGCTGGTCTTGGATGACAGCTCGCTTACATTCCGCGATCGTTCCATCTCCCCGGCAGTGGAAATTAGCTTTGATGAGCTTAACGGTTCGATTACCGGCCTTACCTCGCTAGGGGAGAAGCCGGCTGATCTTAAACTTTCCGGCCGCTTGAACCGTCAGGCCCCGGTTTCAATCTCGGGGGCGGTTAATCCTCTGGGCGAGTCTCTCTTTGCGGATATGAAAATTAAAGGGGAGGGCCTGGGGTTAACCTCGGCCAGTCCCTACAGCGGCAAATATATAGGTCATTTGATCAGTAAAGGTAAGGTTTCATTCGATTTGACTTATCATATTGAAGATCATCATTTGCTGGCCCGCAATGCTATCTTTATCGATCAGTTTGATTTCGGTTCCACGACCAACAGCCCCGATGCGGTCAGCCTGCCGGTTAAACTGGCGGTTTCCCTGCTGCGTAACCGGCAGGGTGAGATTGATCTTAATCTTCCGGTGTCGGGTGATCTGGATGATCCTAAATTCAGTTTCGGCGGGGTTGTTTTCAAGGTTTTTATCAACCTTATTACCAAGGCGGTAACTTCACCTTTTGCGCTTATCGGTTCTCTGGCCGGCGGCGGTGAAGAACTTAATCAGGTAAATTTTGCCGCGGGCCGGGCGGAACTTGATAAGAGTGCCGAAGAGCGTCTGACTAAGCTGGCGGGAGTACTTTACGACCGGCCGGGTTTGAAGGTTGATATTATCGGTCGGGCGGGTGCCGAAAGTGATAGGCAGGCTCTGCAGGAGGCCCATTTCATGAAGCTTCTCAAGGCGCAGAAATTTAAGGATATGTCGGCTAAAGAGCGGCCTTCGGCGATTACCGATGTGGTTATCAAAAAGGATGAATTCAAGGAGTATCTCTGGCAGGCATATAAGGCGGCGCCGATCGAAAAAGAGAAAATTCTTCTATTAGTGAAGAAGATCAAACCGGCTGAGCAGGAACGGCTCCTGCGGCAGTTTGTTAAGGTGGGAGATGATGAACTGCTGGCTCTGGCTAGAAATCGGGCTCAGACAGTCATGAGTTTTCTGTCGACTAAAGGCCCGCTTGAGGCTAAGCGGCTTTTTCTGGTGGCTCCGGAGCTGGTGACTGAGGCGTCGGTTGCGGATGGTGCCCGGGGTCGGCAGGTGGAGATAAAAATTAAATAAGTCGGCCCGGGTATCGGTGCCGGCAGGGAGTTGATCGTAAAACATGGAAATTTTGCAGGAGTATGAAAAAATGGCAGCGGCCAGGCAGGCGGCGGGTATTCCGCCTCTGCCGCTGCAGGCAGCCGAGGTTAAGGCGGTTATTGCGCAGCTGCAGTCAGCTGAAGACAAAGAGCGGGATTATATGCTCTATCTGCTGCGGGAGTGGGTCAACCCCGGGGTTGATGACGGGGCCCGGATTAAGGCCGGTTTCCTGGCCGAAGTTATCAGCGGCCGGATAAATAGTGTTGGAATTGAACCTGTACAGGCGGTCGCCTGGCTGGGAGAGATGCGTGGCGGCTATAATATCGCCCCGCTGCTTGAGGCGATGGAGAATGACCGCAGCGAAGTTGCTGAAGCTGCTATCCTGAGCCTGGAAAATACTCTGTTGATCTACGATGCTTTTGCGGATGTCGTCGATAAATTTGCGGCCGGTCATGCAGGGGCCCGGAAACTGCTCGAATCATGGGCTTCAGGCAACTGGTTCAAACGCCGCCCGGTATTGCCGGAAGAGCTGGTTCTAACCGTCTTCAAGGTTCCCGGTGAGACCAATACCGATGACCTCTCCCCGGCCTCCGAAGCTTCCAGCCGCAGTGATATCCCGCTCCATGCCCAGGCCCTGCTGGCGGCCCGTCTGCAGGATCCTCTGGCAGAGTTGGAGGGTTTACGCGGCAAGGGCCATCCGCTGGTTTATGTCGGCGATGTTGTCGGCACCGGCAGCAGCCGTAAATCGGCGATTAACTCGATTCAGTGGCACTTCGGCAGCGATCTCGTCGGGGTCCCCAATAAACGGGGGGGCGGGGTCGTTATCGGTGGCATTATCGCCCCGATTTTTTTCAATACGGCTCAGGATTCAGGAGCTCTGCCGCTGATCGCCCCGGTGGAAAATCTGGCCCATGGTGATGTGATTACGGTAAAACCGTATGCCGGGGTGATTGAGAAAGAGGGCCGGGTGGTAAGCCGTTTCAAGCTGCAGCCGGAAACCCTGGCGGATGAATTTCGCGCCGGCGGCAGAATCCCGCTGCTGATCGGCCGGGAGTTGACCCGCAATGCCCGCCAGGTTCTGGGCCTTGAAGAAGACGGCGGCATCTTTGTGGAACCGGTGCAGCCGGAAGTTTCAGGCGGTGGTTACAGCCTGGCCCAGAAGATTGTCGGCCGGGCCTGCGGCCGGGACGGAGTTAAGCCGGGGATGTATATCGAGCCCGAAGTGACCACTGTCGGCAGCCAGGATACCACCGGGCCCATGACCAAAGATGAGATTAAAGAACTGGCGGCGCTCCATTTTTCCGCCGATCTGGTACTTCAGTCTTTCTGTCATACGGCCGCCTATCCCAAGCCGGTTGATGTGGCGATGCACCGGAGTCTGCCGGGCTTTATTACAGAGCGTTCCGGAGTCTCGCTGGCTCCCGGAGACGGCGTCATCCACTCCTGGCTTAATCGTCTGCTGCTGCCCGATACCGTTGGTACCGGGGCTGATTCACATACCCGTTTTCCGTTGGGAATATCTTTTCCCGCAGGCTCCGGATTGGTCGCCTTTGCCGCGGTTGCCGGCTCGATGCCGCTCGATATGCCGGAGAGTGTGCTGGTGCGTTTCTCGGGCCGGCGTCGACCCGGAATTACGCTGCGCGATCTGGTCAATGCGATTCCTCTTAAAGCGATTGAAGCGGACCTGCTGACGGTTGCCAAAGAGGGGAAAAAGAATATTTTTGCCGGCCGTATTCTCGAAATCCAGGGGCTCGAAGAGCTTACCTGTGAACAGGCTTTCGAACTCTCCGACGCCTCGGCCGAGCGCAGCGCCGCTGCCTGCACGGTGCAACTCGGGGTTGAGCCGGTGCGTGAGTTTTTAACCTCGAATGCGGCTCTGATCGACAACTTGGTAGCCGCCGGTTATCAGGATTCTGCGACCCTGCAGCGCCGGGCCCGGAAGATGCGCGAATGGCTGGCTCATCCCGAACTGCTGCGGGCTGATAGTGATGCCGCTTATGCGGCAGTGCTGGATATCGATATGGGGGCGATTAAAGAGCCGATTCTGGCTTGCCCCAACGATCCCGACGATGTCGCGACCTTGAGTGATATCCTGGCCGATGAGCGCCGGCTGAAACAGATTGATGATGTTTTCATCGGCAGCTGTATGACCAATATCGGTCATTTCCGCGCGGTTGGTGAAATTCTTAAAGGTGAGGGCCGGGCTCCGGCTCAGTTGTGGTTGACGCCGCCCACGAAGATGGATGCCGAACAGCTGAAAAGTGAGGGATATTATGCGCTTTTCGTTCAGGCCGGGGCCCGGATAGAGATTCCCGGCTGCAGCCTCTGCATGGGTAACCAGGCCCGGGTCGCGGACGGTGCGGCGGTCTTTTCGACCTCGACCCGAAATTTCGACAACCGGCTCGGGGCCGGGGCTCAGGTCTATCTCGGTTCGGCTGAACTGGCTGCCGTAACCGCTCTTTACGGGCGCCTGCCGACGTTGGCCGAGTACCGTGAAGTGGTAGAGCGGAAGCTGACTGCAGAGAGAGAGGCTGAGATCTATAAATATCTCGATTTTTCCTGAGTCGTAAGCTTAAATCTTGACAATAGTTATCTGGAAATGATATGTCTAACGTTTCGTCGATAACCCGGAGCTCAGATGACCCGGCTCCTTATGGATTTTTTAATTTCAACTTAAAACGGAATAAATTGTTATGATTGAGCGTTACTCACGTCCGGCCATGAGTCAGGTCTGGAGTGAAGAGAATAAATTCAGAAGCTGGCTTAAGGTTGAACTGGCGGTTTGTGAGGTCTATACTGAACGAGGTGAAATTCCGGCAGCCGACTGGGCGGAGATTCGTGATAAAGCGGGTTTTGATATTGCCCGGATTAATGAGATTGAGGCTGAAGTTCGTCATGACGTGATCGCTTTTCTGACTTCGGTGTCCGAGCATGTCGGCCCCGCATCCCGCTATATTCATCTGGGGATGACCTCATCGGATGTCCTCGATACGGCTCTGGCCCTGCAGCTAAAAGAGGCGGGTACGATGCTGCTTGAAGGCCTCGATCTGGTTCTGGCAGAGCTTAAACGACGGGCCTTTGAACTGAAAGAGTGTCCGATGATCGGCCGTTCTCACGGAATTCATGCCGAACCGGTTACGGTTGGGCTCAAATTTGCTATCTGGTATGATGAGATGGCCCGGCAGAAACGGCGCCTGGAAGCCGCGGTTAAGGATATCTCAGTGGGCAAGATTTCAGGTGCGGTCGGAACCTTTGCCAATATTGAGCCGGAGATCGAAGAGTCAGTCTGCTCAGTTCTCGGTCTGCAGCCGGCGCCGGCCTCAAGCCAGATCGTTCAGCGTGACCGGCACGCCTTCTTCTTTACGACACTGGCCCTGATTGCCGCTTCAATCGAGAAATTCGCGACCGAAATCAGACATCTGCAGAGGACCGAAGTCGGCGAGGCGGAAGAGTTCTTCCATGCCGGGCAGAAGGGTTCGTCGGCGATGCCGCATAAGCGGAATCCGGTTCTGTCTGAAAATCTCTGCGGTTTGGCCCGCCTGGTGCGTTCCCACGCGCTGGCGGCGATGGAAAATGTGGCACTATGGCATGAGCGGGATATCAGTCACTCGTCGGTTGAGCGGGTCATCGCGCCCGATGCGACGATCCTGCTCGATTTCATGCTCCACCGTTTCGCCTCGATGATGGAAAAACTGGTTGTCTATCCCGAAAAAATGATGAAAAATCTTGAATTGACCGGCGGTACAATCTACTCGCAGGGGATTCTGCTGGCTTTAGCCCGGGCCGGCGCCACCCGTGAGGATGCCTACCGCTGGGTTCAGCGTAATGCGATGCAGGCTTTTAACGACGGAGGCTCTTTCAAGGAATATCTGCTGAAAGATAAGGATGTGGCCCAATATATGTCGGCGGCCGAGATTGAAGAGAAATTTAGTCTGGAACATCATCTGCGGCAGGTACCGACGATTTTTGCCCGGGTTTTCGGCAAGTAGGAGACAGGAGAAGAGGAGAACGATTATGGAACGTAAGGAAAAACTCTACGAAGGTAAGGCCAAGATAGTTTACGCAACTGATGACCCGGATAAGAATATTCTCTACTTCAAGGATGACGCGACCGCTTTTAATGGTGCCAAAAAGGGCTCTATTATGGACAAGGGTGTTATCAACAACAAGGTTTCGGCCAAACTCTTTCAGATGCTGGCCGAAAACGGGGTTGAAAGTCACTTTATCGAACAACTCTCCGATCGTGAGATGCTGGCCTGGAAGGTTGACATCATGCTGGTTGAGATTGTTGCCAGAAATTATATCGCCGGCAGCCTGGCCAAGCGCATGGGCAAAAGTGAAGGCGGAAAACTTGAGCATCCGATTATCGAATACTACTATAAAGATGACGCCCTTAACGATCCCATGATCAACCGTGATCATGTTTTGGTTTTCGGTATTGCCAGTGGCGAACAGATCGATAGTGCCCATGCCACCGCTCTCAAGGTGAACCGGATTTTAAGTGAGTATATGCTCGAGCGGGATATTCTTCTGGTTGACTTCAAGCTGGAGTTCGGCAGCCATAAAGGCAAAATGCTTTTGGCGGATGAGATCTGTCCCGATACCTGTCGCCTCTGGGATCGTAACACCCTGGAGAAGCTTGACAAGGACCGTTTCCGGCGCGAACTGGGTAAGGTTGAAGATGCTTATCAGGAGATCTGCCGCCGGGTCTGCGGAGAGTTATAAACGGGTTTTTAATGACTTTTCATAAACTGACAGTGCCTCTGCCCTCGCGCAGTTATCCGGTCTATATCGGTTCGGGTCTGACCAAAACCGGTACGGCCACTGAATTTGTGCCGATTCTGTATGGTCAGCGCGGGGTTGTGGTAACCAATACGACCATTGCTCCGCTCTATCTTGAACAGGTGCAGGAGTGGCTGCGTCAATCCGGTTATTTAAGCTCCGCAATCATCCTGCCGGACGGAGAAGAGTTCAAGAATCATGAGACCCTGATGCGTCTCTATGAGGATATTTTTAAGGCCGGCCTGCAGCGCAATTCGTTTATCTGCGCTCTGGGTGGAGGAGTGATCGGTGATCTGGCCGGTTATGCCGCCGCCACTTATATGCGCGGGGTTGATCTGCTGCAGATTCCGACTACTATACTGGCTCAGGTTGACAGCGCCATCGGCGGCAAGAACGGGGTCAATATGGGAGCCGGCAAGAATCTTGTCGGTACGACCTATCAACCCCGGGTGGTAATCTCCGATGTTGATTTTATCTCCACCCTGTCGGAACGGGATGTTCTCAGCGGTCTCGGTGAAGTGCTGAAATACGGTTTGCTGGCCGGTGACGATTTTGTCTCTTTTCTGGAGATGAACCGGAAAGAGATCTTGGCCCGGGAACCCCGGAGCCTGGCTACGATGATTCATTTCTGCAGCCGGATTAAAGCTGATTATGTGGTGCGGGATGAGTTTGACCGCTTAGGAGTCCGCGCGGCCCTGAATCTGGGGCATACCGTCGGCCACGCTCTGGAAAAAATATTCGCCTATAAGCGTTTTATTCACGGTGAAGCGGTGGCCATCGGTACCGTGGCATCAATGGTGCTTGCCCATGAATTGAAACTGATGTCCGATGCCGTTTTGCAGCGGGCCCTGCAGTTGTTCAAGGACTTCGGGTTGCCGACAGTGATCCCGGAAGAGGTTGATGTCGGACAGTTGATTGAGCTGATGCAGCGGGATAAAAAGGCGGAAGAGAGTTTGTCTATGGTGCTGCTGCACGGTTTGGGAGATCCTCATCTGGAAAAGGCCCTGGATCCCCTGATGTTGAAAGCGGTTCTGGAAAGGTGTAAAAAGTCGCAATTAGAGTTATAAGTCGACTTATAAAGTCCGTAATCGTAAAGAAAGGCAATTTTTTTTAAGGTATCCTAAACTATTTGGTTTTCGCTAATTATTGTCGCAAGCCTGATCTAACCTCTGCTTTAAGAAACTATTATCTATGGAATCATCAACCTCGCATGTATCTCTGCTGATCGCTTTTATGGCCGGGATATTCTCCTTTATCTCTCCCTGTGTGCTGCCGCTTATTCCTTCATACCTGACCTATATTACCGGTATCTCATTCGATGAACTGGTTGATAACCGGAGTCAGTCGGTGCGGCGCCGCACTCTTTTTCACTCGCTCTTTTTTATCCTGGGATTCACTCTCGTTTTTGTTGCCTTAGGGGCTTCAGCGACCTATGTCGGAGCCTTCTTTCAGGAGAATCAGGTGCTGATTCGCCGGGTCGGTGGGGTCATTGTCATCCTCCTCGGGATCCATATTACCGGGGTCGTCAAGTTAAAATTATTGGAGCATGAGAAACGTTTTGAATTCAATGATAAACCGATTGGATATTTAGGCTCAGTGCTTGTGGGGATTGCTTTCGCGGCCGGCTGGACACCCTGCATCGGCCCGATCCTGGCAAGTATTCTGCTTTATGCCAGTACCTCCGATAATGTCGGCGGCGGGATTATCCTGCTGGTGGCCTATTCCCTCGGTCTGGGGGTGCCGTTTCTGCTCTCGGCCCTGGCTTTCAACAGCTTTTTAACCTACTTTTCCAAGTTCAGCCGTTACCTGAGAATCGTCAGTATAGTCAGTGGTATATTTCTGATTATAATCGGCTTTTTATTAGTGTTTGACTATCTTTCCGTCCTCTCACAGTATTTGAATATGTGGCTGCCGCAAACCGGCTGAAAATCTGCAGAAAGGTTGCATAGTTTATGAATAGAATTATTATTCCGATCCTCGAAGTACTGGGTTTTTTTCTTGCGGTATGCGGAATTGCCCTGTGGTTGATTCACGACCTTTATACGATTGCGACAATCATGATAGGTTTCGGCGGTGTGATGGTTATTGCCGGCATGTGGATCGAGAAGAAATATGTCGGTTACTACAACGACTGACGCCGGAGCGGCTCAGGCTTAAACGGCCGCCTGAAGCCGCTGGATCCGGAACTGCCGGGTACGCTCCGGCGGCTTGACTCTCTTCGTTTTCTATTCCGGTCAGGGCCCCATGGGCTCGGGCCGGGCCCCTCTTATACTCTCTTTTTAATTATCGCCTTTATATCAGTTCTAACAAGTCCTGTGTCGGGTTCGTGTAACCTGCACCTTACTGGTCACCGGCCAGAGTCCGATCCATATGCATTACCCGTAAAATTTCTTTAATGTCTTCCGGAACATTGATGAGTCTGAGGTTTCCCTCATTATGGCGCAGCGAGTTGTAGGTTGCCACCAGGCAGCCGATTGCCATGGAATCGATAACTGCCGTATTGCGTAAATCAACGCGGAACAAGTTGTTGCCGGCGTCTCTTTCGAACTGTATCAGATCCCTGAAGTCATTCAGTTTGATACTGGTAAAGTCACCCTCCAAAATTATCGTTACCACCCCGTTATCTTTGGTTACATCCATACGTTAGCTCCGTGGTTGAGAGATTAAGTTCGTATCAGTTGTGTCTACGGCTCGATTCGGCCCGGGAAAATATGCTGATTTCAGTTTAGCGCAACTTATAGCATTTCTCTCTTAATTACAAGGTTTGAACCCGGTTTTCTTTTTTTCTGCGGGGATATTATCCCGCGTGATTGTGACCTAGCTATCATCCTGCCGGCGGCCTTAAGTTGCCGGGCGTCGGGTGATTTTGTCGATTTAAGCTGAGGTTTAAGATAAAGGCTTGACAAGTGAGACTGATTTACAGTAGGAATTTAGTTTATCGGCATTAGTACTTTGCGAAATCAGGGGGCCCGGGAGCCGCTCTGACAAGTACTTGGTATCTGTTAACCTCAGCCAGTTTTCTTGACGAAGGGATAAGTTGAATATGAAGTCATACACAAGTGAAAATTTGAGAAATGTTGCAATTATTGCCCACGGCGGAGCCGGCAAAACATCTTTAGCTGAGGCGATCCTTTTCAACGGTGGCAGCACCAAACGTTTGGGCAGTGTTGATAACGGTACTTCGGTACTCGATTCCGAGCCCGAGGAGATTAAACGCAAGATCACTTTGAGCAGTGCCATCCATCACTGTGACTGGCAGGGCAAGCATCTTAATATCATTGATACTCCCGGATATGCCAATTTTATTGTTGATACCAAATCCTGCCTGCGGGTAACCGGAGGTGCGGTGGTGATTGTCAGTGCTATCTCCGGGGTCAAGGTTCAGACCGAGGCGGTCTGGAAATATGCCGATGAATATGAGGTTCCCAAGGTTGTTTTTATCAGTAAACTTGATCGCGAACGGGCCGATTTCAACCGAGCTGTCGGTGAGATGGAGTCGACCTTCAAGTGCTATCCGCTGGTTCTGCAGCTTCCCATCGGTAAGGAAGATGACTTTATCGGAGTTATCGATCTGGTGACGATGAAGGCTCTGCGCTATGGTAATGATCAGAGTGGCAAGTTTACGACTGAAGAGATTCCGGAACATTTGCAGGCTGAGGCGGAAGAGGCCCGTGAGGCGATGATTGAACGGGCCGTCGAGGCTGATGATGATCTGATGGAAAAGTATCTGGGTGGAGAAGAAGTCTCGGTCGATGATATTCGCCGGGCTACCCGTGAGGGCTGCATGACCGGTAAATTCGTGCCGGTGGTTTGCGGCTCGGCGCTTAAAAATATCGGTATTCAGCCGTTGATGGATATTATGTGTGAATGTCTTCCTTCACCGCTTGAGCGGCCGGCCCAGTTTGCCGAAAACCTGGCCGAGGGTGAAGAGTATGAACTTAAAGCCGATGTCGACGCACCTTTTTCGGCCCTGGTTTTTAAGACCATTTCCGACCCCTTTACCGGTCAGCTTTCGATCTTCCGCGTTTATGGCGGTACCCTGACTTCGGATTCCACCTGTTACAACAGTACCAAAGACCGCAAGGAGCGTATCGGTCAACTTCTGAAGCTTGAAGGTAATAAACAGGTTCCGATTGACAAATGCGTGCCCGGAGATATCGTCGCCGTAGCCAAGTTGAAGGAGACTACAACCTGGGATACCCTCTGTGACGAAAAATGTCCGGTTAAGTTGAAGGGTTTCAACCTCCCGTCACCGGTAATCTCTTTCTCTCTCCGGCCCAAGAGCAAGGGTGATGAAGAGAAACTCGGCAGTGCTCTCCAGCGCTTGATGGCGGAAGACCAGACGATTCACATCAGCCGTAATGAGCAGACCAAGGAACTGGTGGTTTCCGGCATGGGGCAGGTTCATGTTGAGGTGACCGTCGATCGGATTAAACGTAAATTCGGGGTTGATGTTGAGCTCGATGCCCCTAAAGTACCCTATAAAGAGACCATCAAGAAGTCGGTTTCACTGCAGGGCCGCCATAAAAAACAGTCCGGCGGCCGGGGTCAGTTCGGTGATGTCTGGCTGAAGATTGAACCTCTGCCCAAGGGCGGCGGATTTGAATTCGTCAACAGTATCGTCGGTGGAGTTGTTCCGCGTCAATATATTCCTGCCGTTGAAAAAGGGGTGCAGGAGGCGATGGCCGGAGGAGTTTTAGCCGGCTATCCGGTGGTTGATGTCAAGGTGACCTTGTACGACGGTTCTTACCACTCCGTCGACTCCTCCGAGATGGCTTTCAAGATCGCCGGGTCGATGGCGTTCAAAAAGGGTGTGATTGATGCCAAACCGACCCTCTTAGAGCCGATAATGCTGATGGATATCAATGTTCCCAACGACTATATGGGTGACGTTATCGGTGATCTTAACAGTCGTCGGGGCAAGGTCAATGGGGTCGAACCGATGGCCAACAGCCAATTGATTAAAGCTCATGTGCCGATGTCTGAGGTTTTGAAGTATGCTCCGGATCTGCGTTCGATGACCGGGGGGCGAGGGATGTTTACGATGGAATTTTCTCACTATGAGGAGGTCCCCAGTCATCTGACCGCCAAGATTGTTGAAGCGGCCAAATTGGAAAAAGAGGAAAGCTGATTTTTTGATGGCCAAATCCGTTATCGGGAAAAATGCGGAGAGAGCAAGGTAATCCTGTGAAGAAATTTTTAATTTGCGAGATTGTAATTGCTCTTTTCGCTTTAACCGGCTTTTACTACTTTCTCTCTTTTGAGCGGCCGGTTCGTATGCCGGTGCGACCGGTTACCAGTGAGCTTGAGGTGATTGCTTCGCTGCCGTCTGCTTCCGGGCCGCAACCTGAGGCAACGGTGGAGCCTGTGACCGCGGATACGGTTGCGACACCACCGCCGGCTGAGGCTGCGGAGCCTGTGGCCGGGTCGGTTACCGGTGCTGCCGCCGGAGACGTTCCGGTTGTCGTATCAGAAAAGAGCATTCCTGAAAATTCCGGGCTTAGACCGGTGGTTCAAGCGCAAACCGCACCGGCTGGAAGTCAGACCACGGCAGTCGATAATCAGACTCTTCCGGCTGCGGGCGCCAAGGATGATTTACCGGCTCCTGAATTGCAGCCCGGGGTTGAGGATGAAACCTCGCCCGCGCCGCCTGCGGAAGCCGTGATCGTCGCCGGCGAGTACGTTCTCCATAATAATCTCCGGCGGAATCTGAAACGGCTGGAGAAATTGGGCTTTGTTGCCAGAACCGAAGAGGTTGTGCGGCCGACCCTGATATCCAGGGTTTATCTGGGGCCGTTTACTGAGCGCCGCAAGGCTCAGGAGATGATCTCTGTCGCCCGGGAGAAAGGGGATGACCCGTTCCTTCTGATTCGGGCCGGTACTTACCGGGTTGTGGTCGGCTCTTTTTATCTGCAGAGCAGTGTTGATGACTGGAAGAAATTGTATGGCACGGCCGGATTAACCCTCAAGGTACAAAAGGTTTCCGTTAAGATGCCGCACTCGCTCATACTGCTGGACCTCCCCCGAGTGCAACAGAGTGCCGATACGGTTCTGGCCCGGCTGCATGATGCGGGTTTCCCTGATGCCCATCTGCGTTAGAGGCTGTATGAATTGATAACCTCCATTTCCCCCTTGACCCTGCATGATTAGAGCGAATGACATTATAGACAAGGTTGCCGACTACTACCCGGCCGCCGATTTCGATATCATTCGCAAAGCCTACGCCTACAGCGCCTACGCCCACCGTAACCAGGTTCGTCTCTCCGGTGAACCCTATATGATCCATCCGATTGAGGTGGCCAATATCCTGGCCGAAATGAAGATGGATATCGCCAGTATCGCCGCCGGCCTCCTGCATGATACCTTAGAAGATGATCCCATGACCTCGATTGAGGATCTGAGCCTGCGCTTTGGTGATGAGATCACCGCTCTGGTCGAAGGCCTGACTAAAATCAGCAAGATAAAATTCAAGAGTTCCCAGGAGCATCAGGCCGAGAACTATCGCAAAATGATCCTGGCTATGGTCAAGGATATCCGTGTTCTGATTATCAAACTTGCCGACCGGGTTCACAATATGAGAACCCTGGATTTTCAGAAAAGTCACCGGCGGCAGGCGATTGCTCAGGAGACTCTGGATCTCTATGCCCCGCTCGCTAACCGCTTGGGGATCTCCTGGATAAAGCAGGAACTCGAGGACAACTCCCTGCGCTATCTGCAGCCGGCAATCTATCGTGAACTTGAGGAGAAGGTCGCGCGGAAAGAGCTTGAAAGCCGGGCCTTTATCGACACCGTCATCAAACTGGTACAGCGTAACCTGACCCATAACGGTATTCAGGCCCAGGTTAACGGGCGGCTTAAACATTTCTACAGTATCTATCGTAAAATGGTACGCCGGGATATCGCCTTCGAGCAGATCTACGATATTATCGCTTTTCGGATTTTGGTGGCGGATAAAGCCGAATGCTATAATGTTCTGGGGATCATACATGCGCTCTGGCGGCCGCTGCCAAGTCGGTTCAAGGATTTTATCGGGGTTCCCAAGGCCAATATGTATCAGTCTCTGCATACTACGGTTATCGGGCCGGAAGGCCGCCATGTCGAATTCCAGATTCGCACCCATGAGATGCATCAGATAGCGGAGATGGGGATCGCTGCCCACTGGCACTACAAAGAGGGTTACCAGCTTGATGATCATGACCGTCAGCAGATGGATTGGCTCCGGCAGATGATCGAGTGGCAGCAGGATGTTGACAATCCGGGTGAATTTCTGGATTCCGTCAAGATTGATCTCTTCTCCGAAGCGGTCTATGTCTTTACCCCGGCCGGAGATGTGAAAGAGTTGCCTCGCGGTTCAACACCGGTCGATATGGCCTACAGTATCCATTCCAAGGTCGGCGATCACTGCAGCGGGGCTAAAGTTAACGGGAAGCTGGTACCACTGCGTTATCAGCTGCAGAATGGTGAGATGGTCGAGATCGTAACCTCGAATCGACAGCATCCGAATAAAGACTGGCTCGCCTTTGTCAAAACCAGTAAGGCCAAAACCAAAATCCGGCAGTGGGTGAAAAAGGAGGAGGAGCGGCGCAGTATTGAGCTGGGCCGGGAACTCTGCGAGAAGGCTTTCATCCGCAACAAGCTGTCATTTAACCAGGCCTTAAAGAGCGGCAAAATGCAGGCCGCAGCCGAGGAGTTTTCACTCAAACATGCCGAGGCCCTATTGGCGGCCGTCGGCCGGGGGAAGTTATCCGCCCGTCAGGTGATAAACCGGATCTTTCCCGAGATGCGTAAATCGCAGAAGGGTAAGAAGAGCGATAAGGAGGAGAAGAGAGCCGCACGGAAACCGGCCCGGGATGGTATCTCAATTAAAGATATCGACGATGTTATGGTACGTTTTGCCAAGTGCTGCAATCCCCTGCCGGGGGATGATGTGGTCGGTTTTATCACCCGGGGCCGGGGTTTGACTGTTCACCGGCGGGGTTGCCGCCATGTTGATAAATCCAATTCGGAACGTTACATGGATGTCTCCTGGAATCTTGATCGTTCCAGTTCCCACCGGGTTAGGATCAGGGTTATGTCAGAGGACGCCAAAGGGCTGCTGGTCTCTCTGGGGACCGCAATCAGCAGTCAGGAGGCAAATATTACCAGTGGGACGCTGCAGACGACTATCAATCAGAAAGCCCACTGCTATTTTGAGATTCAGGTCAAGGATCTTGAACATTTGAAAAGGGTGAAAATGGCTCTCAGGGGAGTTAAGGGGGTCTATCAGGTGACCCGGATTAGTTGATATGCGGGAGTTTGTAAAACCGGGAAAGACAAAAACCCGATACCGGCATAGGGGCCGATATCGGGTGGCTGGTATTTTTCAAGCTGATTTCAGGTTTGTCTGATTATTTGCTGACGGCGCCGGAACGAATGCAGCGGGTGCAGACTTTAACCTTGCGTTTCTGCCCGTTGACAACCGTATTGACACTCTGCAGATTGGGCTGCCAGACCTTTTTGGTCTTGTTGTGCGCGTGACTTACATTGTTGCCGACAAGCGGTTTTTTACCGCATATTTCACAAACTTTAGCCATCATCCTACTCCATAACAGATATTAAGACCTTCTCCGCAGGGCTTCAGGCTTGCAGAGGGGCCGCATCTATAGAAAAAAATAATTTAATTTCAAGGGGACGCTGTTTAACACAGGTTGTTCGTAAAAATCAAGCATGAATTTTTTTCGGAGGTAGTGAAATGACAGCCAGCAGCCAGAGTCGTTTTATCTTTCTGGGCGGGATTCCGGTTTTTGATCATATCATAACCCCGACGCTGCAGGAGATTCGCCGGGCGGTAGCGAATGATATTATCATGATTGATGATAAGGTACTACTGCCGCTGGGAACCATCTTTGTGTGTCTGGTTGAGGATGACGAGCAGCCGCTCTACGTTAATCCGATGGCGGCCTGTGAAGTGCAGAAGGTTAACGAAAATTATTATTTTACTATGGCTTTAGGCGGTAAACATGGAGAACAGCCGGAATTAAGTTTGTGCGCGACTGACCTTGAGGCTGTCTTTGCGGAGCTTAACCGGGCCTACCCCGAAATTATCAGGGACATAAATGATCTCAAGCCGGTTCGGGTTGAAAAACCGATTACGGTTCAGTTGGGCGGCAATAACCGCAACCTGATCGAGGCGATTCGCTCTCTATACGAATCCCCGGAACTGATTGATGAGAGTGCTGGGATCAAGTATGAACATCTCTTCTTTTTTGATGTGAAATTACCGAAATTCAGGTTGATCAAGCAATTTTATCAGGATTTTGATGTTGCTATCGGTAAGATGACGGAGATGCATATTGAGGGGCTGCTGCCGCGTGAAAGTTATGTTCTGACGATTGAAGATGAGAATGGCGGCCGGCGTCTGGATCGGATTGTACTCTCCAATTGTACCAACGAAGAGGTGATCCCGGCGGAGAAACTGGCTCAGCGTTACTTCGATCTCGAATACAAACTGCGAAAAGACAGCGACTTTATCAAAACCAGCCTGATTATCAACTCCCTGACGAATCCGGAAGAGTTACGTCTTATCTGTCGTTTGTTGACTACCGCTTACGCCAGTTCGGTGACCACTTATCTCTGTCCGACCAAGACCCTGTTCAAATGTTTTGATGCTCTGGTCAAAGCACGTTACTACAGTTCCGGCAAGGAGCGTTTTTTCAATAATCGGGAAGAGCTTTTGTACGATGTGGTGATCCCTTTTATCCAGTATATAATTCTCAATGTCGACGAGCTGAAGCTGTTCGACGGGGTTATCCGTCGTAAAGGCAAAGATGAGACCAGCCGGCAGCTGGTTCGCTATATGAACCAGGGGAAAAAGGGCGAGAATAATAAAGGCGGCCGGCTGCTGCTGACCGACGGCAGCAAAGGCGTGCGTTATACCGAACGCCTGACCCCGGAGAGGGCTCTGCTTTACTGGAAAAAAGCCCGGATGCCGGAGGATACGATCTTTCGTATGCGCTATGCCGACCGGCAGATCATCTGCGGCGACGATTTTGTTGATGAACTGAGTTCCACTCTGGGTGCCGGCGACACCTTTACCGGTACCTTCATTGGGTTAAAAGCCATTGGCTGGGACAGCGGCCACGCCCTGCGCGGAGCGACACTCGGCTCCCAATATTTTATCAGCACCCGCAAACGGGCACGAATCAAAGATATTATTGCGACCGATGAACACCATATTATGCTGGGAACCGAGACCGAACTGAAAGATATTATCTCCCACCATCTGCAGGAGAGTGGCGACCCCACCCGCTACGGTACGATCACCGATACGATTATTACCATCAACACAACCCAGATTCATCATCCGTTTCGCGAAATCCTGGCTCTGGCCAAAAAGATTGTCGCCGCCAAGAAAGAGAGAGGCTGGTAAAGGCGGTCCATTGCTTCTGATTCAGGGTAAAAAAAGAGCCCGAAACCGGCTTCTGCGGTTTCGGGCTCTTTTGGTAAGGTTCATACAGGTTTAAGGATCTCTTCTTAAAAAAAATCTAGCCTTTCAGAGCCCACGGCGTCATATCGTTGTCGGAGAATTTCTTTGGTAGTTTGAAATCTCCGGCGGCCACCGCAACCTTGACCAGACGAGCACTCTCTTCCATACCGATCTCATTCATCAGGGCCAGAGGGCCTTTGGGCCAGGCCAGAGAGGTGATGATCCCGAGCTCGAGATCATCAGGGCTGACTACGTCATGTTCAATGAGATGGGTTGAGATCGCAAAGATCGCACCCAAAAGACGCTCTTTTACCAGAGTCCGGGCGGCGGCATCCTCAGTGACCGGGCCGTCTTCGAGATCCCAGGGGGTGCCGCTCTCAAACTGTTTCTTGAGTTGCTCGCACATCGCCGGATAGCCGGTGTCGGCATCCCTTAAGTATTCAACCATGGAGTTTCCGGCGTGAAAACAGGTGCCTAAACCAGCGCCGTTCTGAACCCACATGATGCCGAATTTAAGCCCTAAAGCCTCCTGCGAGATACTTTCCAGACTGGCGGCATTAAACTTGTCGCCGTAGAAGCAATCGAGGACAATATAGCTGGCAATAAACACCGGATTAACGGCAAAGCCGGGGAAATCCTTGACCGTGATCGCAACCTTGCGGTTTTTCTTGGCGAACTCCATCAAGGCGTTGTAGGTGGCATCAGTAGTCTCAGATTGTCTGATAACTTCAACCAGACGGTTGATGTTGGCCGGGAAGAAGTAGTGCAGACCTGCGGTCCGGCCCGGATTTTCAACCTTGGCCATCAATTTTTCAATCAGAAAAGTCGAGGTGTTGCTGACCAGAATTGCATCTTTTTTACAGGCCTTGGAAAGCTCGGCAAAGACTTCGATTTTCAGATCCATCTTTTCGATGGCGGCTTCAATAACCAGATCACACTCATGCAAATCGGCATAGCTGCTGGTGCCGCTGATCTGACCGGTCAGTTTATCCATGTCGTCCTGGCTGATTTTGCCTTTGGCCACTCTTTTACTTAAAGGTTTGGTGACCCAGCGGTCATACATTGTGGCAACCAGTTCATCGTTAAGTTCCTTGAAAATGACCTTGTAGCCTGCACCCGCCGCATTTAAGGCGATTGCCGCACCCATGACTCCGAAACCCACCACACCGACTGTTTTAATCTCACTCATTTTTATCTCCTTCAAAATAGATACTTTACCGCTTGAACCCGTTCCGGAAAACTCATAAATACCGGTATCGGGAGTTATTTAACAATCCGGTCTGCCTCCTACCAGATAGTAAAAAAAAACACAATATTATTTTCCAATTTTTTACAACTTGATTATATCAGGAAAAAGTCGTATGTAATAGTTTGGTAAAAAACAATCAATAACAGGCGTTCTATTTTACGAGAAGGAGATTGAGGAAATGGCTGGAGTAAACAAGGTGATTTTAGTCGGGCATCTGGGTGCGGATCCGGAGATGAAGTATGGCAGCAGCGGTAACCCTTTTACTACTTTCACCCTGGCGACCAGCGACAGCTGGGTCAAGGATGGACAGCGTGAGGAACGCACTGAATGGCATCGGATTATCGCTTTCGGTAAACTGGCTGAAATTTGCGCTAAATATCTTCATAAAGGCAAGCAGATCTATCTCGAAGGAAGGATTCAGACCCGCTCCTGGGAGCAGGACGGGGTGAAACGCTGGACAACCGAAATTATTGCTGGAAATATGCAGATGCTCGGTGCCCGTGAAGGTGGCTCCGGCGGTGGTCAGAATCAGGGCCAGAGTTTTGGCGGCGGCGGGGGCCAGGGCGGTGGTTTTTCGAAACCTGAACCTCAGGCCACTACGAATCAGGCTCCCTACGGTCAGGCTTCAGCTCCCGATTCTGGACCGGATGATATTCCTTTCTAGTGAGTTGAAAAGAGGTGTTGGATGAATGTTGAATTGAGTTGGGGTTCTCTGCAGGAGATCTCTCTGGCCCAGGTTGAGCCGGATCAGGCCTTCAGTCGCACGCGCCGTTTCCTGGCCGCTTTGAGTATTGATCGTCGGGATAAACTCTTTGATCTCTATCTCTGTGCCGATCAGCGTAACGCCGCTTTGCGCAATCTGCTTGATCAAATCGGCAATATAAGAGTCTTTTCATCGGCCGGGAATGTTGTCTTTAATCCCAGTCGTCGTCCGGCCGTAATTCTCGCCCATGGCCCGCACTGCGGCGCCGTTGACTATGTAAAAAAGCTGAGGGGTGAGGATTTCGAAGCGGTTCCGGAACTCTCTATGCTGGCGGTGGAAGTGGAAGACGGGATTCTCGGTAACGCGCGACGTCAGCTCGCCAAGATAGATCCCTCCGCCCGGGGCGGCATCCTTTATTTCAATCACGAGCAGGGTCAACTTGAACTCTACTGCAATGATGAACAGAGCCGGCCCTACGCTCAGCATCATGTGGCCGAGTTTATCTATCGTGAACTCTCTTTAAGTCTGGAAGGGCTTTTCCCCGAAGTTCAGCTCAGAGCCCATGCGAAAGAGCAGAACCCGGCTTTTACCCTTATCTGTCCTCCTCAGATCCGGCCGCACGGATATAATTTTTTTGAGGTTAATTTTCAGAACGGCTATGAATTCCACGGAGTTATCCGGGATTCAATTACCTATGCCGTAAGTCACGCTTTAACCGGTTCCAACCAGAGCTTTTCTGAAACCCGGGGCGTGGTTGTCGCTTTTACGGATGAGTTGCGGGACAATCCGGATAGTCTGCTTGATGTTTTAGAGCTGGAACAGAACTATCTTATTGACTATCTGCATCGGGGTGGGTCGATCTACTGTGTCTCGGTGGGGCACCTGCCGTCGGGTAAACGGATCTATCGTCTGCAGATTTCAGGTCAGTAACCGGAAAAATCCTCTTGACAAAGCTCAATCTTTAAGATATCTAGGCGCTCGCTTGGTTAGCCGGGGTAGCTCAGTCGGTAGAGCAGGGGACTGAAAATCCCCGTGTCGGCGGTTCGATTCCGTCCCCCGGCACCAGCTTTTCAAGCATTAAGGCGTTCTCCGGTGAGAACGCCTTTTTTGTGTCTTAAGGCTGCCCTTAAGATTTATGGTGGCCTGATTGCCAATTCTGTTTTTAGCGGGAGTCATCGGATTATGGGAAAAACCGTATCAACCGCCTGTTTCAAGGCTTACGATATTCGGGGCCGGGTGCCGGATGAGCTTAATGAAGAGCTGGCCTGGCGGCTGGGCCGGGCCTATGCCGCCTTTATCAAACCCCGCCGGGTAGCTGTGGGTGAGGATGTGCGTTTTTCCAGCCGCTCTCTGGCCGCGGCTCTGGCCCGAGGCCTGAACGAAGGCGGGGCCGAAGTTCTGGAGTTGGGCCTCTGCGGTACGGAAGAGGTCTATTTCGCGACCTTCAACTACCGACTCGACGGCGGCATCATGGTGACCGCGAGTCATAATCCAGGAGATTATAACGGGATGAAGCTGGTGCGTCACGAATCCCGCCCGCTGAGCGGTGATTTCGGTCTGCCCCAGATTAAGGAGATGGTCGAAAGCTTAAGCTTTCCCGAGGTTGAAAAAGTTGCCGCTACCCGGCCTTTCACATTTCGCACCGACTACATCAATCATCTTTTAAGTTATATCGATCTTGATAAGCTCAAACCTTTCAAAGTTGTCACCAATGCCGGAAACGGCTGTGCCGGGCCGGTGCTCGATCTGCTTGAAGAGAGACTGCCCTATAAGATGATTAAACTGCTGCATCAGCCGGATGGAAACTTCCCCGAAGGCATTCCCAACCCCCTGCTGCCGGAAAACCGGACGTTGACGAGCCGGGCCGTGGTCGAGCAGCAGGCGGATATTGGTCTGGCCTGGGACGGCGATTTTGACCGCTGTTTCTTTTTTGATGAGCAGGGCCGGTTTATTGAAGGCTACTATATCGTTGGACTGCTGGCGGAGAGTCTGCTGCTTAACCATCCCGGCTCCGCTATCGTTCACGACCCCCGGCTTTTATGGAATACGGTTGAGATCGTGAACGAAAATCGAGGTACCGCCTGCCTCTCAAAAACCGGGCATGCTTTTATCAAGGACCGGATGCGGGCTCTGGATGCGCTCTACGGTGGTGAAATGAGCGCCCATCACTATTTTCGCAATTTTTCCTACTGCGACAGCGGCATGATTCCCTGGCTTCTGGTGCTGGAATTGATGGCCCGGCGCGGCAAAACGCTTTCGGAACTGGTTGATGAGCGCATTCGGCGTTATCCGGTAAGCGGTGAGATCAACCGGCGGCTGACCGATCCGGCCGCAGCAATCGCTGCGGTTGAGGAATCTTTCAGCCGGCGTGAGGAGCCCCTGAAGCGGGATCTGACCGATGGCTTAAGCCTTGAATTTGCCGATTGGCGCTTTAATCTGCGCTCTTCCAATACCGAACCTCTGGTACGTCTGAATGTTGAAAGCCGGGGTGATAAAGCCCTGATGGAGCGCAAGACGGAAGAGATTTTGACGCTGCTGGAGAATTTTGCGGCATAGTTTTTCCTCTCTCCGGCTTGACCCCGGAGTCAATAAAGGTTATATATAAATTTCAGCCTGCCGGTTACCCGGTAGGGCCTTAAAAAGTACCCTAAAAAATAGAAAAATAGATTTTCAGGAGAGAGCTTGTGAGTGAAGAAAAAAAAGTTGAGAAAAAAGATGAAACCGGAGCGGCCAAGCCCGTAAAGGTAGAAGAGAAAAAGAAAAAATCCGGGGTTTTATCTCTGGTTGCGGTTGTGCTCGGTTGTTTCCTGCTGGTGGCCGTTGTCCTGCTTTTTCTTAATGGCCAGAAACTTAATAAACAGGTGGTTGAACTGCAACGCCGGATCGTGACCCTGCAGACCGGAGAGAAAGAGATGGGTAAGCGGGTATTGGCCCTGGAAGATGAATTCGTAGTTATGGGCCTTAAGCACAGCTTGAAGAAGATCGCTCAGTCGCGAAAAAATCTGGAAGATCTCAAACTTCTTTTTGCCGACAACCCGGAGATGGTTGACAAACTGCAGGCGTTGGCGGATGATCTGGTAAACGAGCAGAAACGTCTCGAAGATAAGATATCCGGCACCACTCCCGGAACCTTCAAGGGCAGTCGTTTATTGAAGCCTGTCGCTTTTCATGGTCGTTGTGAAGGCGGTAAATGTTTTCTCGCTCCCGCCGGTCAACAGCCTCCGTGTCTGCGGAATAATCCGCTGCCGATTCCCGCATCGGCTCATGATCCCGCCCACGTTTCCGCCGGACATCATTCCGTCTCCACGGATGAAAAAAATGGATCCGGTGATGAAGTTAAACAGCCGCAGTCAGGATGGTCTAAATTCATCAATATGCGGCTTTTCGGTAACTGATAATTGCGGCTGATTTCAGCTGATTTAGCGGGTGCTTAGATGGGGCGTGATGAAGAGCTTATCTGCGGCATCAACGCGGTGGAAGAACTGTTCCGGCGGCAGCCGGATCGGATTCAGGAGATCTATCTCGTTGACAGCGGCAGCCGTCGCCTAAAAGGGCTGAGCGAGTATCTGTCGCAGACGAAAATCAAGGTTAAAATTGTTCCGGCGGCAGCTTTGGACAGGCTGGCGGACGGGATTCGACATCAGGGTGTGGCCGCCAAGGTCACACCCTTTGTCTTTACACCTTTGAAAGAGCTGCTTGCTTCCGTTTTTCAGACAACCTCAACTCCGGTGTTAGTGGCGCTTGACGGGATTACCGATCCTCGTAATCTCGGGGCGATTATCCGGACAGCGGCGGCGGCCGGAGTTGTGGGCCTGCTGCTGCCGGAGCGGCGTAGTGCGGCAATTACGGCAGCCGTGGCTAAAACCGCGGCCGGCGCCCTGGAGAATATGCCGATCAGCCGGGTGGTTAATCTGTCCGAGGCTCTGCGCCGTTGTCAGGAGAGTGGTTTCTGGATTTACGGGGCTGTAGCCGCCGGCGGGGAAAATCTATATCAGGTCGAATGGCCGGCAGCCGTGGTTCTGGTTTTGGGGTCGGAGGATAAAGGCCTGCGGCCTCTGGTTGCCAGACATTGCGATCATCTGCTGACCATTCCCCTGGCGGCTGAGAGTGAATCCTTGAATGTCGGGATTGCCGCCGCCGTTACCCTGTTTGAAATTAACCGGAGTCGGGCATGTCAATAAAGCAGAGCTGGTCTGAACTGGCGATTGTTCTGGTCGAGCCGAAACTTGATTTAAACGTCGGGGCCGTGGCCCGGGCGATGAAGAATTTTGCTTTAGGGCGGCTGCTTTTGATCTCACCCGGTTGTGATCATCTCTCCGACAAAGCCCGGGCTTTGAGCTGCGGTGCCGATGATCTTCTGGAGAGAGCCGAAGTTTTTTCTGACTTGGATGAAGCTCTGGCCGATTTTAAGCTGGTGGTGGGAACCACGGCACGACTGGGGAAATACTGCAAACCGGTCTATACACCGGCGCAGACTGCCGCGAAAATCGCCGATCTGGGAGTCGGGGTGCCGGTGGCTATCATGTTCGGGCGGGAAGATTTCGGGCTCGGCCGACAGCAGCGCCGGCATAGCCATATTCTCTCTTCAATTCCGGTGAATCCGGAATTTTCCTCGCTGAATCTGGCGCAGTCGGTACTGTTGTACGGTTATGAGCTAAGCCGGTTCAAACCTGCCAACCGGGTGAGCGAAAGTAACAACTCCGGTAA
The DNA here is from genome assembly GCA_024763535.1 of Thermodesulfobacteriota bacterium. Classification (GTDB taxonomy): domain Bacteria; phylum Desulfobacterota; class Anaeroferrophillalia; order Anaeroferrophillales; family Tharpellaceae; genus Tharpella. The sequence continues at coordinate 35,374 of JANTFH010000006.1, read as the reverse complement.
AACCGGCGGCGATCTGGCATCTCATGCCGAACTGCAGGGGATGTACGCGCATATGCGTTCAACCCTTGAAGAGGCCGATTTTCTGGATAAGAGCAATCCCGATCATCTGCTTGAATATCTGCGTCGGCTTTTCGGCCGGGCCGCCATGAGTTCCCGGGAGGTAAGGATAATCCGGGGGATCATGAGCCTTATCGATAAACCCCGCAAGCCTTAAACTTAAGCTTTAGAGTCGGCCGCTGCCGCCGTCTCTCCGCCGTACCAGAAGCTGCTCCTTTTCCAGGTCAACTCCATGCCGTGAAACGGACATTTAACCGTAACCTCTTTGTCGGTTACGGCAATTACGTCCCAGTCCTCAAGTTTTCCCTGACGGCGTCTTAAAATTCTCTCTCCCACCCGGAAGGGGTAGGGTTCAAAAACCGTAGCCTGATCACTCATTTTATAAACTCCTCTAAGGTTATCGACGGGCTTTGCCGGTGATACTTTTGCAGGTAATCGCAAAAACCCGGGGCGACTCTTTACTGTTTTTTATATATTCCCGGCCTTTTTCGATGAATGCCGCCGAGTATTTATGTAGCAGCCCTTCCAAAGCTCTCCGGCGTTCAGGTTCAAAAACTTCATTGACCTGACCGAAGACTACAACACTCTCATATCTGGTGCTGAATTTTTCCGCTAACACCTCGGTGTTGCCGACAACGCAAAATGATACCGCTTGATTTTTGGTTAAGTTGTCGATTTTATGGCCGCTGGCGGCGCTGTGAAAATAGATGCGGTTATCTAAGACGCAGAAATTCAAAGGTACACCGTAAGGTGCTCCATCAGCGGAGACGGTTGATAATACACCATATTCCGCCCGTTTCAATAACTTTTTGGCGATATCTTCCGGCAGGGCCCGGTCGTGACGGCGTAGTGGGGGCATTTTTTTACTCTTTAACTCCATGAGACCTCATCAAAACGCTGGTCTTTCTGCAGGGATTTGACCAGCGGGTAGTCATTTCCTTTTTGCCGCAGACTCAGGCCCAGGGTCGCCTGGCATTTGCCGGAGTTGGGCTGGTGCATAATTGAGCGGCTTCTGATCTTGACTTGTTCACCGCTGAGTTGTTCTATGATTTCATCAAGCAGATTAAGATCGCCGTGCCATTTGAGATGCAGCGTGAAGTAGCGGTCGGCTTTAATCTGGAGATAGTGCAGGGCGTAGAGGGCCAGAAGCACGAGCAGGGTCAGGGAGATGGAGATGACGTATTCGCCCAGACCCACGGTCACTCCGATAGCTGAAACCACCCAGATTGAGGCCGCCGTGGTCAGACCCCGGACGAAATCCTTGCTTTTGACGATGGTGCCGGCCCCGAGAAAACCGATGCCGGTAATCACCCCGGCCGCGGCCCGGGCCGGATCCATACGGATAGCTGATTTTACATCGACATTCAACTCCAGCGAGAGTCTCTGGAAGGCGACGATGATTGCCGCCGACCCCAGACAGACCAGAATGTTGGTGCGCAGACCGGCGGACCGGCCCCGGGCCTGGCGCTCGATACCTACCAGACCGCCGAGGAGCATGGCCAGCAGCAGGCGGGCCACAAAAACCCAGTCATTGCCGATTATGTTACAGATATATTCCATGTTGAACCTCCAGCCAAACTAGAATAACAGATCGTAAGTCATCTGGCAAATAGATCGTTTTAAATTTCGTTTCCTCTTTACGTTTAATCAGCAGTAATAATATCTGTTGACAAAAGCCATTAATCAAGATAAAAAAAATCTTGTTTAATGGCTCACGCTGCAAACTAATCGAGGTATCTGGGGAAAAGCAAGCTTTCAAGCTATCCCCAGGCAACAATCAATTGGATGCAGGATGTAAATGAAGCAATAACCGTATAAGATACTAAAGGAGTTTTATTATGACTAATGCCAATGAGAAGATTTTAGCCGCCTTAAAGACAGCCATGGAGGCCGAGATGACCGGTTACCATTTTTACAACAACGCGGCGCTAACTACGGAAGACCCGCAGGGGAAAGCCACCTTCAAACGACTGGCGGAAGAGGAGATGCTCCATTTTAACTACCTGCGGAAACAGTATGGCAGTGTTTTGGCGACCGGCGGATTCGATTTTTCCACCCCTCTGGCGGCGGACTCCACAGCTGAGATCGGCGGTCCGATTTTCAGCCCTCAGCTTAAGGCTCGTATCAAGCAGAGTCATTTTGAAGTCAGTGCTTTGAGCGTCGGCATGCAGCTTGAGCTTAACGCCGTAAATTTCTATCGTCAATGTGCCGAAGAGTCCGACAACCCTGAAGTAAAGGCTTTTTTCAACCACCTGGTCAAATGGGAGCAGGGCCATTATGACGGCTTTGCTCAGGAGCTTGAAAGTCTTAAGGAAGATTACTGGCAGGCCAATAATTTCGTGCCCATGTAGTGGAAAATTGTCATCGTTTCAGGGTGGCCCGGCTGGCCTGATTCGAGATAGTCCGGACAGGGTAAATCGATATGAATAGAATCGAAGACTGGCGTTCCCGGATACATGAAATTATCTTCGGGACGGAAACACCGGCGGGTAAAACCTTCGATGTGCTGCTGATTGCCAGCATTTTTTTGAGTATCATCGTCGTGATGCTCGACAGTGTGGCCGCGATCAATGCTGCTTACGGGTACCAGCTTTTCCTTCTGGAATGGATTTTTACTATCCTGTTTACGGTCGAATATCTGTTGCGCTTAAGCTGTGTCGAGCGGCCCTGGCGCTATGCCGTCAGTTTTCTCGGCATCATTGATCTGCTGGCGGTTTTACCGACCTATCTGAGCCTGCTGGTGCCGGGGGCGGAGATCTTTCTGGTTGTTCGGATTCTCAGGGTTTTACGGATTTTTCGGGTTTTGAAACTGGTCCAGTTCGTTGGTGAAGCCAACCTGCTGCTTAAGTCGCTTAAGGCCAGTATACACAAGATAACGGTTTTTCTGTTTACGGTCTTGTGTCTGGTGATCATTTTCGGCTCACTTATCTATATCATCGAAGGTGAGGCCAACGGTTTTACCAGTATTCCCAAAAGCGTCTACTGGGCGATTGTCACCATGACGACGGTTGGTTATGGTGATATTTCTCCTAAAACCGCTTTCGGTCAGACCCTGGCGGCCCTGGTTATGGTTGTCGGTTACAGTATTATTGCGGTTCCGACCGGGATCGTTACTGCCGAATTCACTCAACGTCTGAAAAAAAGAACAGGCAAACACACCTGTCCCGGCTGCGGTCTTGACAGTCATGACAGCGATGCTGAATTTTGTAAACACTGCGGCGCCTCCCTGTCGGCGTAATCTCAAAAATTCGGTCGTGTTTGTAAATAGTTTTGTAACAATTCAGCCTGACAGTAAATTCGGGACCGGGTGCGGTTTTTCTCCGCCAGGCGTTAAGATCTCTGGTTTCCCAACACTCATTTCCTTCCTGATTCAAGATTAATATGGTTTATATAAGCGTCTTAAATTCTTCAGATAATGACTTGACAACGGGGCCGGTTATTTTGTATACGGAGCTGCCATTCGGTTTTGGCAATTCTTTTTTCTGGTATAATTAAAAAAAGGTGAAATGGAGAAAAAGTTATGAAAAAAGTAGTTATGTTAGTAGCAATGGTGGCCTTTCTGGCCGTAGCGTCAGTTGCTTTCTGTAATCCGGCCGCACCGGCTGGCGACATAAGCATGAAAGGTGCCAAAAAAGCAGCCGTAAATTTCAGCCATAAACTTCATATGGAAGAGGCTAAAATCAGTGATTGTAAGACCTGTCATCACAAATTTAAGGGTGAGGGTGAGCCGCAGAAATGTGACAGTTGCCATAAAGAGAAAAAAGATGGCAAAACTCCGAAGTTCAAGGACGCAGCTCATAAACAGTGTAAAGGCTGCCATAAAAAATCAGGCAACAAGAAAGCTCCGACCAAATGTAAAGCTTGTCATAAAAAATAGTTAAATTTTTACAGGTACGCATAAGTCCATAAAAGGGACGGCCCGGTTAACGGTCGTCCCTTTTTATTTTAATTGAGGGTATCTTGATAAATTGCCTTGTTTTTTGTCGGCAAAGGCTATATTTAGCCCGACACGGATTAAATCATACTGAAATGAGCTGAAATTGAAGTTGTATCCATGATCTATAAAGACACAAAACAGGTTTTAACCGCCCTGCACCAGATCAGCCGTCTGACTATGACCGGGATGAGCTGGGAGGAGCTGGCCCGCACCATCCTGGAGACCGTCAGCGTGGCTTTAAGCTATGACCGGGTGGCTCTCTATCTGTTGCGGGAGGGAACCACCCTGCTTGAAGGGGTTATTAATGTCGGTTGTCAGGTCAGTGTTAAAGGATTGAAATATGACTTGGAAAAAGACGACTGTGTCGAAACCCGGGTTGTGCGTCTGGGTGAGATAATCCGTATTCAGAAAGATGTCGATGACGGTCTGTTTTCCGAGCTTGACAAACGTCGGAATGCCGCCTTAAAGCGCAGCAACTGTGTTTTGGTACCGGTCATGAGCGATCACGGGGTTGTCGGGACGATGCTGGCCGACCGCAGCTTTCGGCAGGAGGAGATCAGTGACGAAGATATCGAGATTTTGGAGATCTTCTGCAACCAGATAGGGATCGGGGTCGGAACTCGACGTTTGAATGCCCATAATCAACGGCAGATTAACGATCTTTTCAAACTGCAGCAGATCTCGCGGCAGATGAGTGATGTCAAGCATATGGGTGATCTGCAGCAATTGATTGTTTCTCGCGGGGTTCAGCTCAGCGGGGCTCAGGCCGGTTGGCTGCTGCTGAATGAGGGGCAAGGTTACAAGTTGACACCGGTTTCCGAGTTTGCCGCTTCCGCTGAAGATTTCCACTCTTTTGATGTCCGGAGTCAATTGAACGAATCACTGGTTACCGGTAAGGTTCTGTTCCGGCCGGTGGCGAAGATATCCGCCGCCGGAGAGAGCCAGCAGGTCGGTATTTTAAGCCTGCCTCTGTTGATCGGCAAGCGGGAGCAGGGGGTTCTGGTTCTGCTCTATCGCGAACTGGTACCGCCGGTAAATCTGAATATAGATCTCTTGAAGGTTTTCGCCGTCCAGGCCGATAAGGCGATGGAACGCTTTATCTTCAATCGAACCTTGATTGAGGATCGTGATTTTCGTGAAAGTATCCTGAGAAGCTCACCCAACGCGATTATTACCTTGAACAGCGCCTTGCGGATTACCTCGCATAATCGTATGACGGAAGAGTTCTTCGGCTCTCTCAAGCCGGACTGGCGGGGCAGTGTATTCGCTCTGCTTGACTCTCCTCCCTTTCGCCGGGCTCTGACGGAGGTCGCCGGTCGGCAGCAGTCTTCAGCTCAGCTGGAGATGTGCCGAACCTACGCCTCCCCCTGCGGTAATTGTGACCCCTTGAGCGGTGGCGAGAAGATCTTTCTTATCAACGTTACCTCTCTCGGAGTAGCGCCGGATGGAGATCGCGGGCTTCTGGTTCTAGTGCAGGATCATACCGAAAAACGTAAAACCGATCTTGAGGTTGAGCGCATGCGGCGGCTGGCTTCAATCGGCCAGTTGGCGGCCGGGATCGCCCATGAGATCAGGAATCCGCTGACGGGCATGAATGTGTCGCTGGATATTATCAGTAATGAATTGACGGATCGGCCTCAGGTCGGTAAATTGATTGGCGGGGTAGTGGATGAATTAGACCGGCTTGAAAATATCGTCTCTTCAATGCTTGAATTTTCCCGGGCCGGGATGTTGGAGAAGTCATGGGTTGATCTTAAGGAAGTGCTTGCTGGCTGGTTTCCGATTTTTAAGGAACAGGCCCGGCGGGATGGAGTTGACGCCTTCCTGCAGATGGAAGGTCGTATCCTTCCCGCGGTTCACGGGGACTCGGAAAAGCTCAAGCAGGTGATTGTGAATTTGGGCTTGAATGCTCTGGATGCGGTTCGGGAGAGCCGGGGGCAGGTTAAAATTACGATTAGTCTGGGTAATGCCCGGGGGGCGGGGTTCGCGGTTGTCGTCAATTCAGAAACCCCGCCGGAACAGCCCTGGCTCTGGCTTAAAGTCATTGACAGCGGGCCGGGTATGTCGCGGGAGATTGTTGAGAAGATTTACGATCCCTTTTTTACCACCAAAAACCGGGGCACCGGCCTCGGTTTGTCGATAGTTCATAATATAATTAAAGAGCATGGCGGTCACCTTGTGGTTGAGAGTGAACCCGGCCAGGGCTCTACCTTCGCCGTCGGCCTGCCGGCCGGTGAAGCCCAACCCCGTTATCAGAGTGCAGAAGATGTCCAATCGAATACTTATAATTGATGATGAAAAACTGATCCGTGAATCCCTGACCCACCTGTTGACCGGCGCCGGCCACCGGGTGGAGGTGGCGAGCCGGGTGGATGATGCCAAGGTACAGATCGCCAAAGAGGTTTACGACCTTATTCTGATCGATCTGCGGCTTCCCGACGGCAGCGGCATTGATCTGATGCGCCACATCCATGACCAGGTTGATTATGCTCCGCTCTGTATCATGATGACGGCCTACGGTTCAGTCGATACTGCGGTTGAAGCGATGAAGTACGGCGCCTACGATTATATCAACAAACCTTTTAAGTCCAAGGAGATCCTGCTGATCGTCAAACTTGCCTTGGAGACCGGCAAGCTGAAACGGGAGGTTCGCGATATCATCAAGGAGCAGTCCAAAGCCAATGATATTATCTCGGTCGATCCGATGATGGAACGGGTCATGGCTATGGTTCGCAAAGTCGCGGGAAACCGTGACGTTTCGGTTTTGATTCAGGGCGAAAGCGGCACCGGTAAGGAACTGGTTGCCAAGGCGATTCACAGCCTGAGTGAACGTTCCAGCCAGCCCTTTGTCAGTATCAACTGCGCTTCAATCCCGGGAAATCTTTTAGAGAGTGAGCTCTTCGGTTATGAAAAGGGAGCCTTTACCGATGCCAAGAGCCGTAAACTCGGGCTTCTGGAGAAGGGTAACGGCGGCACCGTTTTTCTAGATGAGATCGGGGATATGGAGGCCCCGCTCCAGGCCAAGCTGCTGCGCGTTTTAGAGGAGAGCAAATTTCGCCGCCTGGGCAGTGTCGAGGATGTCTGCATCGATGTCCGCTTCCTCTCGGCAACGAATCAGTCGCTGGAAAAACTGATCGAAGAGAATAAATTCCGCGAAGATCTCTACTATCGTATCAAGGTGATCAACATTGTCGTGCCGCCTCTGCGTGAGCGGCGTCTGGATATTGAACTGCTGTTGAAATATTACTTCGACCATTTCAACCGCAAGTTCAAGAAAAATGTCAAAGAGATCTCGGAAGGGGCCCTGGAACTGTTGCAGAACTACCAGTGGCGGGGTAATGTGCGGGAGCTGAAGAATCTGGTCGAAAGAATCATGATCCTTGAAGATTCAGAGATTATCACCGAGGAGCATCTGCCCCTGGAGGTCTTCTCCGCCAATCGTGACCGCAACCGTTTCGGCCTGGCCCTGCCCTGGGAGTATGATTTCCGTCAGGGTGTCGATTTCAATGAACTTGTCAAGTCATTCTCCAGCTATCTGATTGAAGAGGCGATGAAGGTTGCCGGTGGTAACAAGGCCAAAACCGCCCGCCTGCTGAATATGGACCGCGGCACCCTGCGTTACCAGATAAAAAAACTCGGGGTCGTAAACGGAAATGATGATGAGTCAGATGACGATTGAGGCTGATGCCGGGCCCGCTGATCTATAGAAATCTCTTGCCAGTTATAAGAACTTATGTTAGAAGCCGCCTCTCTTAACGAGCCGCAAAGAACTACATAATCGGGACGTAGCGCAGCCTGGCAGCGCACCTGCCTTGGGAGCAGGGGGTCGGAGGTTCAAATCCTCTCGTCCCGACCATCATATCAAGGGGTTACGGTCTATTGCCGTAACCCCTTATTTTATAGGATGTGTGGTTTTCTCTAACGGGATAGTACTTCTTGTCGACATGTTCAAATATGTCGATCAAAACAAATTTATCAAAGGAGCCTTCAGCTTTTCGGTAATCCTGAAGATGAAGGGTCAGCATGGAAGGGTAGGGAGAGATGTATTTAAATTTGTTGTATTTGCGCTGTGAAATCGGGTTGAAATCCGGAAAACCGAAATTATATTGAAATGTTGATTGAAATCTGGTAGCTGACGAATATCTGATGGAAAATGTTGCCGGTCGCCTCGTCGTAAGTTCTGGCTTTGTTCCAGTTAAAAGAGCTGAAGGTTGATGAATTTTCCGGAAACTTGCGGATTCGGGATGGAGTGGTTAAACTAAATAGTAGCTGGGATGGCACTCTGACCTGGGGCAGCATTATCCTTGGGTGAAAGAGACTGTGAATGAAAAAGGGGGAGCGACGCTTGGGATAACGCTTAAAGGCTCGCTGGATAGGCCAAAAGTTGGTTTGAATAAGGCTCAGGTGAGTCGGCCGCTGCAACAGAAGGTAAAAGAGAAGATTCTTGAACGGCTTGATAAGAAGCTGAAAGGCGAAAGCGTGACGCAGGGTGAAAATAGAAGCCTATGACCGGAAGATTTGTTACGCAAGTTTCTCCGGTAAGGGTTGTGGTTGTGCTGGTGATGCAATCGGGGCTGTCTTCTCGGGATTTTTCAGGATGGTCCTTCAATCTATAGTTTACAGGAGGGTTTGATTATGGCGCTAAGACTGTTATGCATGGATTGTGACTATGAAAAACATTTAACTTCGGATCAGAAAAATATCAAGACCTGTCCTGAGTGCGGCAGCATTAATATTCAGGTCTATGATGACGAACTTGGTAAAGGTACGCATTGTGCCGGAACCATCAACCCTGAATCGCATAAATAGTGTTTTTGATTTCAGGGTCGGCATAAAAAGGCGGGGGTTCCCCGCCTTTTTAAGTTTAATAGTCAAGGCGGGCGTTGCCTGCAGATAAGTAACCTGAGAGGTACCAAACTTTCCGGTAGGGAAGGGGAGCGCAACCCATACCAGCCCTCAATGAATGGGGGATGATACTTACTATGATTATGCTGTCGTTGGCGACCCTGTTGATACTGCGGCGGAGAGAAACAAGCTGATAATTTAAGATTTCATTTTAATTTCACACAAGAACGCGAAACCGAACCGGGTTTCGCGTTCTTGTGTTTTATTAGACATGTGGGTGGTCATCATGTCGGTTCAGTACAACCCGCCGCTGAAAGACGGTTGTTCAGTCTAGAGGTAGATATACTCCCTCGTCAGGGGCATATCATTTGCCATCCCCCGGGTAAAGGTGACCTGATAAAGATCCAGGGGTCCATGGACAAAATTTACCGAGCAACCATTGAGATAGAGCCGCCAACAGCGCAGAAAACGCTCTTTTTCCTCTTCATTGCCGCCGATTGTTTCCCTGATGTGGTTCAGTTGCTGTTCAAAACGTTTAATCCAGTTCTCCAGCGTTAGATGATAATGATAGCGCAGGTTTTCCATATCGATTATTCGAAGATCATGCCGGCCGGAAATACGACAGATTTCATATAGCTGCGGCAGCTCACCACCCGGGAAAATATAGGTAGTAATCCATGAGTTGGTGGGGCTTCCGTCATTTTTGCCGATAGTGTGCAGCAGCCCCAGGCCTCCGGGACGCAACAACTCCAGCATTTTGTTGAAAAAAACGGGATAGTACTTCTTGCCGACATGTTCAAACATGCCGATCGAGACAAATTTATCAAAAGAACCTTCCGCCTCCCGGTAATCCTGAAGATGAAAGCTCAGCTGATCGGCAACTCCGACCCTTTGGGCCCATTGTCTGGCATAGTCAAGCTGGTTTTGCGACAGGGTGTATCCCGTACCCTTAATCTGGTAATGCTGAGCCGCATGAATCAGCATTCCTCCCCAGCCGCAGCCGATGTCAACGAGATGTTCTCCGGGCTGCAGCCTCAGTTTGCGACAAATGTGTTCATACTTATCATATTGGGCCTGTTCAAGTGAATTCCCCGGATTCTTAAAATAGGCACAGGAATAACTCATGCTGTCATCAAGCCAGTCACGGTAAAAATCGTTGCCGCGGTCGTAATGGTAAGCAATGGCCTTGTGAGCACCATCAATGGAATTATAATTATAGAAAAGACCTGTCAAGGGTATGAGTTTGCTGACAATCGGTGTCTGGCAACTGTCAAAGGTCGGATGCAGGCTTAAACGGATAAGCTGCTGCAAGTCACCTTCGACCTCAATCTCACCATCCATATAGGCTTCGCCAAAACCGAGCGAACCCCTGAAAAGCGCCTGCTGGGCCGCTTTTTTGCTTTTGAAATGGAGGGTGCAGACCGGTTTGCCGGAGGTGCTTTCGGTCTCGGGGGTGTAGATCTCCCGATCGCCGTCCCAGTAGATGATTTCCAGAGATTCACGAGCGCATTGCCTGACATAATCGGCAATCTGCCCCTTGAGAGACAATTTCCCTTTCATGTGTCACCTCCCTTAAAACTTACAAGGCCGCAGCCGGCAAGGTTTTTGGAGTCCGCAAACGGAGTCAGACCATGTCTTACGGTTTTAACGTGTTCAGCTTATCATCAGAGCTACTTCGGCCATGCGTCTGCCGAGATTTCTGGCGGTTGTGATGCCGGTTGCATCGGCTTTATAGCCGTCGGGATGATTGCCCCAGACCATACCGCCGAAATGGTTGTCATTGCCAACAATGATCATATCGTGTATCATCATTCCGGCATGAATCGCCTGAATTGTCAACTCCTGACCGCCGTTGCGTGAGCCGCCCACGGCGATGGCTCCACCAACCTTGTTTCTGAACATAAATCGATTACGTCTGAAGAGCACGGAGCGGTCAATAAATGCCTTGGCCTGGCTGCTCATGCAACCCATATATACCGGGCTCGCGATTATAATTCCGGCAATTTCGGGATCGGCAAATTTGGGGATCAATTCCTGAAAATCATCTTTCTGACTGCAGACCAGATCTTTTTTGCAGGCATCACAGGATATACAGCCGCTGATCTTCATCCCCGCCAGATCGACTATCTCAACCTCAATATTTTTCCCCGCGCTCTTCGCCGAAAGGGTTATCTCCTCAAGGCACTGCTGCAGGGCATAGTAAGTAGACTGATTTTTTCTCGGGCTTGCTGATACACCTATAATTTTCATCTGTTTGTCACCACAATGATTGGTTATAGTATAAATTATGTGGAATTTTACGGTTGATTATTTCGTATAACATTTTGGCCAAATAATCAACTCAAAAGGGAATTTCAATGAGATTGGGGCCTTCCCTCTTTACAAATTAATGTCGGGAAGGTATGGGATAGGGGTGTGGGATACGGTTCAACATCTTCAACCTGAGAGGGAGACGGGTAACGTGAAGAAATATATATACGGAGTGGTGATAGGGGCCGTTGTCGGCTGCATCGTCGGTTTTGTGGTGAAGTGTGCCGGGAGTACGTGAGCTCTGTCAGCCAGTCCATGGTCATGGTCGATCGTCGGCATTGCCACCGGGCTCATGCTGGCTTTTTACAGCAAACCGGAATGAAAAAGTTGAGATAAAACGAAGGTTGTTTTTTTGCTGTAGTTATGGTTTAATAATTTCAAGACAGGGTGATTTAGCTGCAGAAAAGCAGTGGATGTTAGATTATGGTCTTTGGTTGCTGGGGTGTGTAAGTGAAAATCAGATTGAGTTATGGCGTCGAGGGATTGCCGCTTGAGATAACTGAGAGCCCGGGATTTCAAGGAGTTTTACGGCCCCGGGAGGCTGAAGTGATTGCCGATCCCGGGGAGGCGATTGCCCGCTCCCTGGTTCAGCCGATAGCGGCAAAGTCTCTGGCTGAAATAGCCCGGGGCCGCCACAGTGCCTGTATCGTAATCAGTGATATCACCCGGCCGGTTCCGAACCGGATTATTCTGCCCCCGCTGCTGGCCGTGATTGAGGCGTCCGGCATTCCGAGAGAGGCGATCACCATTCTTATTGCCACCGGCATCCACCGTCCCAATGAGGGGGCGGAGCTGATTGCTCTGGTCGGCGAGGAGATCGCCGCAAAATATCGTATTGTCAACCATTTCTCAAAAAAAGCCGAAGATCTGGTCTTAGTTGGTGAAATAAATGACGGGGTTCCGGCGCTGATTAACCGTCACTATGTGGCCGCCGAGCTCAAAATTTTGACCGGCTTTATCGAACCCCACATGTGGGCCGGTTTTTCCGGGGGGCGGAAATCGATTCTCCCCGGAATCTCTTCGATTGAGACCCTGGAATATATGCATGGGCCCGAGATGATCGCTCATCCGATGACGGTTTACGGGGCCCTTGAAGGTAATCCCTTTCATGAAGCCGGGCTGAAAATCATGGCCCGGGCCGGGGCCGATTTTATTGTTAATGTCACCCTCAACAGTGCCAAACAGATTACCGGAGTGTTTGCCGGTGATCCGCTAGCGGCGCATCTTGAGGGCTGCCGTTTTCTGGCGCCTTTCAGCACCCGCAAGTTGGATAAACCTCTGGATTTTATTGTCACAACCAACTCCGGAGCCCCGCTTGACTGCAACCTCTATCAGACGGTTAAAGGGATAACCGGGGCGGCTCCGGTGCTTAAACCCGGCGGCGAGATTCTGATTGCCAGTGCCTGCAGCGAAGGTGCGGGCAGTCCCGAATATGTCGAAATTCTGAAGATGGTCGACAGCCCGCAGAATTTTATCAAACGTCTTTTAGCGAGGGAATTTTTTATTCCGGATCAGTGGTGCGCGCAGGAGACCTATCAGGTTATGATTGAGCATCCGGTCTGGCTTTACAGTGACGGTTTGAGCGCGGCAGATATTGAGAGTTATCACATGAAGCCGGTCAAATCTCTGGAGACGGCAGTTTCCGAACTGTTGCTTCGGCATGGTCCCAAGGCCCGCTGGGCCGTAGTCCCCGACGGCCCGCTCCTGATTCTGAAACCTGCCGCCGATTCCAATTAGCAGAGGTGATAACTATGAGCAGCAATGTCATACCGCTAAGCAGAATTTTAAGCGATTCCGAATACCTTGCTGTCGACGATTTCTGCGGCCGCCATCAGGGGCTGGAGAATCTGCCGCAGATTGCCGATTTTCTGCTTGAAAAATTTTCTTTGGCTCTGGTTCTTGATTCGGAAATTGTTTCAGGTTATGCCTCCGACAGCTCCAATCTGCCGGCCCGGGCCGACGCCCTCTGCCGGCCGGATAGCGACCGCCAGACGGCCGCTATCTTGCGGGCCGCGAGAGCGGCAAAAATTCCGTTAACCATCTCCGGCGGCCGCTCCAATCTGACCGGGAGCGCGACCGCGGAAGGCGGTATTGTCTTATCGACCGCTAAGCTTGATGAGATCCGGATTGTCATTGATCCGCAGCAGGCTTTAGTTAAAAGTCCGGTCAATATAATCCTTGAAGAGTTGCGGGATAAAATTCTTGCCGATACCGGTAACCGGCTCTACTATCCGGTTGATCCCACCAGCCGGGGAGATGCCTGGGTCGGCGGCACCATCGCCTGTAATGCTTCCGGATTTACCCCGGGTGAGATCGGAGCGACCCGCGACTGGGTTGCGGGCCTCAATATCATTATGCCCGACGGTCTTAAAATTGAGGCCGGGCGGGGTCAGTATGTTTCGGAAAACGGGGAATTTATTCTGGCGGACGGGGGCTTTCGTAAATCCTGGCCGGTGCCGACCTATGTCCGGCCCCGCGTCAAGAATGCCAGCGGCCCTTTCTCTTCACCGGATGGAAAGATTGATCTGATCGATATGTTTATCGGCAGCGAGGGTCTTTTCGGCCTGGTGACCGCCTGCACCCTGAAACTGGCTCCCTCTCCCGAGACTTACATCGATCTCTTCTTCTCGCTTCCGGATGAGAGTTCAGCCCTCTCTTTTTACGCCTATGTTGAGCACGAACTTGAAGGTGATTTCTCGGTTTTAAGCGCTTTCGAATATTTCGGAGTCAACAGTCTGGCCTATATGGATCACAAGGAGCGCCTCTTTTACGGCGACAACCAGGTGGCCGTCTATCTCCAGGTTCCGGTCGAGAAAAATGAGTATGATCGGGAGGTTGAGATTTGGTTCAACCGTCTGCTCGACTCCGGCTGCGGGATCGATACGGAGGCGGTTCTTCTGCTTGATAATGAACCTAAACGCCGGATCTTTATGGAGTCCCGTCACTCTATGCCGGCCAATGCTTTAGAGGTCATCCAGCAGCACGGTACCTATACGATTATGACCGATGCCGTGGTTCCGCCCGAGCATTTTGCCGAATTTTTAGACTACATTCACGCCCAGTTGCAAAGCGAGGCGATCGACTATCTCTCTTTCGGCCATTTCGGCGACTGCCACCTTCATTTCACCCTGCTGCCGGAAAAGGCGAAGCTGGAACGGGCAACCGAGCTCTATGATCTTTTCATTGCCAAGGCCGTGGCTTTAGGCGGTGTCTATTCCGGAGAACACGGCACCGGCAAACGGAAACGCAAGGATTTTACGATTCTTTACAGCCCGGATGTTATTGCTCAATTGAAAAGATGCAAGGCCGCCATCGACCCCGATTTCCTTATAAATCGCGGCAATGTCTTTATGCCCTGATCGGTTTTATCTACCGGCATCATTTATCCGGCCGGGTAAAAATAATGAAGCTGTTTCCATGACATCCAATCAAGATGACGGAAACAGCTTTGTTGCGTCCGTGACTTTGTCGTTATGATGGTTGTAAATGATTTCAGGTGGGAGGTCGATTTTCTTTTTTCCGGATCTCAGGGTGCTGGGAAGAACTCAAGTTGCGGAACCTGGCGGATTAATTCCAGTTCCCGGGCCAGCCGGTAGAAGAGATCAAGCCCGCTCAGACTCTCCGGCTCGAGCCGGTAGGAGATTGCCTGCTCCCAGTAGCTTTTCAGCTGGGATGGGGTAATTGCCGCATGGTTCCCGGTTTCCGCCAGGGCCGGAGTTGTCAATCCGGCATATCTCTGCGGTAGCTCGGCAATAATTTCTTTCAAGGCGTGGTAGAGATCGATAATGGCTTCACTTTTGTTTTTCAGGGCGCTCCGGCGGCCGATCCAGAGGGCGTAGACAAACGGGAGCCCGGTAAATTCATACCAGAGCCGTCCCAGATCGTAGACTTGATAGCCCCGGGGCGGGTTGTGATACAGTCTTAAAGCCTGGTCGCCGATGATCAGCGCCGCATCTGCGGCAAAATTGTCGGTTGAGAACTCGCCGGTCGTGAAGGAGAGTTTGTCTTGATTGAGTTTTATAAAATGGAAAAGAATAATTTTTAAGAGAAAGATCGAGGTCAGCGACTGATTCGTCAGGGCGATGGTGCCGGGGCTTAGCTCGGGCAGGGGTTTCCGGCTCAAAAGGATGACGCTGCGAACCTCGGTGAGTGAGGCGATGGAGATATCCGGCAGGATAAAATAGTTGTTGTCCGTATCATCGTGGGCCAGCAGCATTGAGGATGAGGGGCTGATGTCTATCCGGCCCTCTTTGAGCCCCGCATTTAGCCGGGCCGGGTGACCTGGGATCAGGCTGAAGTGATCCGGATCCAGAACTTTCGGGAGTTCGTGGAAAAGGGGCCAGCAGTTTAAGTAGCTGATCTTTCCCAGATGAAGTTTTGAGTGCGGCATGATTATCTTCGGGCGGCTGTTCTATTTGAGAAAAGAGCGCTGTAATTAAGCCCTCTGGCTTTGGGGTTGCGGCCCAGGTTTTCGCACTGCTTCTGCCAGAAGGAGAAGTGATTCGGTTTTGATTCGGCCTGATTATTGATCGCCGCGTAGAAGAATAGGGCGGCAAAAAAGTGATCCCGGTTGAGCAGTTTTTTGACCCGCTTATCGCCGCGGCCGATACGGTAGAGCAGGGTGAAGATATCCTTGATCGCATGCCTCTGGAAGCGCGGCAGATTGAAGCGTTGGTTTATCGGTTTGAGACGTTCTTCAACCAGTTCCTGAATCTGGTTGAGGCGCACATTTTCGGCCAGCGGGAAATCATTGAGAATGCCGGGCAGAATCAGGGCCGCGACCACCATTTTTTCCAGTTCTTTGTGGTTTTCCGCGGTTGGATAAAAATTTTCGATCTGCCTGATAAAGGGAATTGACGCGGGGCAGTTTTCGGCAATCTCCGGCGGCAGCCAGTGGTGGTTGATCCGGTAGCGGCAGCCGAGTCCCAGCAGGCTGGAGGTGGTTTTTTTAATGTAGAGACCTTTTAACTCTTCCCGCAGGCGGCTGGCCGGAACCTCATTTAAGTGTTCCGACTGGGCCATCAGGCCCCGGGCGGTTTCATCTTCAATTGTGAAATCAAGCCGGCAGGCAAATTCCAGGGCCCTCAGGATGCGTACCGGGTCTTCGGCAAAACGTAAATCCGGTTCACCGATGACCCTGATAATCCGGTCTTTCAGGTCACGTAAGCCGCCGACGTAGTCGATCACCGAAAAATCGGCGATATTATAGAAGATGGCGTTGATGGTGAAATCCCGCCGTTCGGCATCCTCACCGGGGCTTCCGAAAAGGTTGTTGGCAAGTTCCGGATGCTCTTCAATGTTGTCAGCTTCATCCTGATCCAGGGTGAAGGTCCGGCGGAAGGTGGCAATCTCAAATATCTGCGGCATTGATTGTGAACGGCCATGAAAAAATATGTGTACCAGGCGGAAGCGGCGACCGATAATCCGGGAGTTGCGAAACAGCTTTTTTACCTGTTTCGGGGTCGCGTCGGTAACGATGTCAAAATCAGCCGGGGTTTTCCCGAGCAGCAGATCCCGTACGGCCCCGCCGGCAAGATAGGCCTTGAAGCCGTGATTCTTCAGCCGGTAGAGAATCTTGACCGCATTATGATCTATCTTTTTGCGGGATACGGGGTGGCCGGAACGGGTGATAATGACCGGTTCGGATTTCGGGCCCTGAGGCTCTTGTTTGCGGGTGTGAGATGAGGTCATAGATATTATTTGATCGTTAAAAACCGCCGGTTAATTTTACCGGTTGAGTTTTTATCGTTCTTACAGTATGTATTATGCGTAAGTTTGTCGGAATTAAGAAGTCGCCAAAGCCTTGATCCCGAGGCGGGCCTATAACAGATATGACCTGTTCAGGTAAAGTGTTTTATGGAGGTGACAGTAGATTGACGGAACTAAAGAGCCGGGCTGAACTGGAGAGAGAGATGCAAAAGCTCCGGCAGGAAAAAATTATTTTAAAAAATCAGCTCGATTGTATCCTGGCTGAACAGGGCGACCGCAGTGCCGCCGATATCCTGCGCGAAGCCTCATTTCAGCAGGCGATTCTGATTGCCGACCTCAGAGAGAAAGAGGAGGCCTTAAATAAGCTGGTGATTACCGATGGTTTGACCGGGCTCTATAATCACCGTCATTTCCAGCAGCGGCTGCGGGATGAATATGAGCGGGCCAAGCGTTATAATTCCAAACTCTCGTTGATCATGATCGATATCGACAACTTTAAGCACTATAATGACACCCATGGCCATCCGGCCGGAGATAAGGTGCTGCTTGAGGTATCCAGAATCCTGCTGGATAATGCCCGGCATAGTGATATCGTAGCCCGCTACGGGGGCGAGGAGTTCGCTGTGCTCTGCCATAGTTCTATGGCGGATACCATCGGGGTGGCGGAGCGTTTTCGGACGGAGATCGAGGATGCTGTGATTCCCGGCCAGGAGAAACAGCCTCTGTTGTCAGGGCAGAGTATCGGCTCCTTGACCATCTGTCTCGGTATCGCGGCCTACAATCCGACCATGAAAGAACCGAGTGAACTGGTGGAACTGGCGGATCGCAAACTCTACCATGCCAAGAAATCGGGGAGAAACCAGGTTGTTTATTGATTCCATTTTACGTCTTAGAGCGACATTCTTTATCAGGCTTCTGATTCTGGTCAATCTCTGTGCCGTAGTGGTTCTGCTGCTCTTGCCGGAGTCTGTCTATGCTGTCGGGATTTCGGTTGCCATTCATATGTTTTCAGCGATTACACTGCACTGGTTCATGACCAGGGTGGTCTGGCCGGTTCGGGGCGGCCTCAATAAACTGGTCACCGTGGTGGAAAAGCACTCGCTTGAGGATGTTCCGGAGATTATCTCCCAGCCCGAACTGGATATGGGTAATTATGAAAAAATAATTAGTCAGACTACGGATCTTCTGGAGAGACAATATCGTAAACTTATCTCCCATGCCCGGCAACTGGAAAATTTCTCGAAAGTTCTGGAGAGACAGAACCTCAAAGTAAACGAGAGTCGGCAGCGCTACCGGACGGCCCTGGACGCACTTGAAAACGGACTCTATCTGATTGATGACAGCTTTACCATCAGAACCGTTAATCAGGCCGAGGCCGCCTATTGCGGTACGATACCCAAAGAGATTGTCGGTAAACACTGCTATCAGGTTTTTCGTCAGCGCAAAGCGCCCTGTGCCGAATGTATGCCGCGGAAATGTATGGATGATGGTCAGGCTCGGAGTCTCATGCGGGCGGAAAATCTGCGAGCCGGGCGACCTGTAGTCAATATCTTCTGCTACCCTGTTTTCCATGAAGGTGAGAGTAAGAGTCGTGAGGTAGTTGTCTATATCCAGGATACCAGTAAACTGGCGACTATGGAAAATAAGATTATCCGGGCGGAAAAGATGGCCAGTGTCGGACAGATGGCCGCCGGGGTGGCCCATGACCTGAATAATTATCTGGCGGCGATCTATGGTGTCGTGCAACTTATGCAGATGCGTTTTGAGGCCTCCGCAGAAGACCGGGCCAAGGATATGGCTCTCTTGATGAAGCTTAAAGATCAGGTTGAAGCCTTGAATCTTCTGGCCGGTAACTTGATGATTTTTTCCTATCCTGAACGGAAAGAGATGTTCCCGCTCTCGTTGAACCAGGTGATAGAGGATGCGCTGATCTTCAGCCGCTATGAGTTGGAGCGGGATCAGGTTGTCTTGAAATGTGATTTTGCTGAAAACCTGCCCTCGGTCAAGATGGAGAAGGGTCAGATTCAGCAGGTGTTGTTGAATCTGATGCTCAATGGTGCTCAGGCGGTCAGGGAGCGTAAAGCTGCAGGCGGTAATGAGTTTGTCGGTCTGATTGTGGTGACCACCGGGATCGAAAAAGAGGGATATCTCTTCTTTTCGGTTGCCGATAATGGTGTCGGTATTAAACCTGAGTGCCGGGAACAGCTTTTTGATCCGTTCTTCTCGACCAAAGATGTTCAAACCGAGCATGGAGCGACCGGGCTCGGTCTGTTTACCGCCAAGATAATTGTTGCTCAGCATCAGGGCAACATTAGTTTCAGCAGTGAACCGGGTCGAGGGAGCTGTTTCAAGGTGGTACTGCCGCTCAAGCCGGGAGTTTGAGGCGTCGACCAACTAGATTTTTCTTGAATGTAATACACTTGCCTGCTGATTCGGGAACCGGCCGTAGGTTCAAACAGTCTGTTTGTCGGTAGCGTTTATGGTGCCGCTTAGATTTGATCGGGAAGATAAGATGAGTGAAGAAGAGATTGTCAAGGAGTATCGGGAGCTTTCGCTCTTTCTGCTGCGGACCATGGTCGGGGTTGTCTCAGATCAGCAGAGCGAGGATAACTCATTGCTTTCCGATTTAAGTAAAGATCTGTCGGAAGCTGATGATTTAAGCCGGATCAAGCATATCCACAGCCGGATCAAGCAGGATGTGCAGCGGAAAAAACTGTTGGCGGTTGATCTTTTCCCGACCGAGATCAAACATCTGCAGCACTCCTTGAAGGCTCGATCAGAAGCCGAGAACGATCTCCACGTACTGGTTCGTGAGTTTAAGAATCTGACAAGTCTGGCTCTGCATCAGGTTGAGGTTTTTTCGATCGCCGAGCAGGAAAACCGCAGACTTTTTCTAGAGTGTCGTGAAGGGTTGAGTGAATTCTCTTCAACGCAGGAGACCCGCATCTGTGTTGATAAGTGTAAACGGCTTTTCTCCAGCAACCTCCTGCTGGATAAAGAGACCGAAAGAGAGCGGGAGGAGTTGAAGAAAATCATCACGATTCTGGCCGGTTCCATCTCCGGTCTGCTCCACAGCAGCGGGGATTTCGACAGCGGTCTGGATGAGAGTGTTGACCGTTTGCAGCAGGCCCGCACGCTCTCGGAAGTGCAGCAGATTCGTGAATCATTATTGCTTCAGGCCCAGGGTTTACAGTCCCGCACCCGGCAGATGGTTGAACACATCCGCCAGGCCCAGGAACAGATTGATGATGCCAATAAAAAGATTGAGACCCTGCAGCAGCAGATGGAAAAAATCAAACAGGAGATCGTTATCGATCCTTTGACCCGGGCTTACAACCGTCGGGCTTACGATCAAAAGATCAAGCATGAATTCATGGGCTTCAAACGTTATGGGCGGCCGACGGCGCTGGCGATCGCCGATATTGATCACTTCAAACAGGTTAACGACACCTTTGGTCATCATGCCGGAGATATGGTGTTGCAGAATCTGAGCAGGTTGATGAAGCGGGAGATTCGTGAGATTGATGTTCTGGCTCGTTACGGGGGCGAAGAGTTTGCTCTGATTCTGCCGCATACCCTGTACCCGCAGGCCTGTGACGTAGCGGAACGGATTCGCCGGAAGATCGAGGGTACTAAGATGGAGTATAAAGGTAAAACCTTTTCGGTAACGGTGAGTTTCGGGGTCGGGAGCCTCAAGCATGATGATACGCTCGAAAGTTATGTCGAGAGGGTTGATCGAGCTCTGTACCAAGCCAAGGACAAGGGTCGCAACCGGGTCGTCGGCGGAGATGATTTGTAAATCTTCAGGCCTTATTCGTATCCGGGGTCGATTCTCAGGATGTTTTAAGCTCTTTGATCATGGCGATTTCATCACAGTCGGGAAACTTCACGCACTTTAAGCATTCACCCCAGACTTTATGCGGCAGCCGGCTCTTGTCAACAGTTCTATAGCCCAGGCGAGAAAAAAATTTTTCCTGATAAGTCAAAGTAAAAACCCTCTTAAGACCCAGCCGCAAAGCTTCATTTTCACAAACGGCAACCAGTCGGCGGCCGATTCCCTTTTTCGTGTGAGGCGGCAGAACCGCCAGTGAACGAATCTCCCCGAGATCATCCCAGCAGACATGCAGGCTGCTGACACCCGAAATATTCTCATCTTCCTGATAGACAATGAAATCTCTCAAATTATCATAGAGGTCGTTCAGGGAACGGGGCAGCAGCAGTCCTCTGTCGGCGTAATATTCGAGCATCTGCTGGATTGTTTTTATATCTTCTATTGTTGCCGTACGAATCATTTCAACTTACCCCTTTACGAATTTTATTAGCCTCCCGGCGCAGAACCCGGGCATGTTCTTCGGCCGCGCTGGTGATCTCCTCCCCGCTGCCCATGCGAGCCAGTTCACGAATCTTTTCCAACTCCTGGGCGGCGGAAAATGCTTTGAGCTGAATCAGTGTCCGCCGGCTTTCCGGAGACTCAATCTTGTCGATCACCAGATGCTGGTCGGCGAAAGCTGCGACCTGAGGCAGGTGGGTTACCGTAATTACCTGACATTTATCGGCAATATCCGCGAGTTTGCGGCCGACGGCCGCCGCGGTACCACCGCCGAGGCCGCTGTCGACTTCGTCAAAAATCAGGGTGGTTACCTGATGTTGTTGGCCGAGTGCGGTTTTTAAGGCCAGCAGCAGACGGGAGAGTTCACCGCCGGAGGCATTTTTCTCAATCGGGGCCGGCTCTTCACCGGGATTGGCACTGAAAAGGAATTGTATCAGATCCCGGCCGCTGGCTGAGGCCGTGACAGCCTCCCGGGTGATCATAAAACGGGCCTTAGGAAGGTTTAAGTCGATCAGATGTCGGCCTACGGCGGCGGCTAAATCCTTACCCCGCTGCCGGCGTTTAGTTGTGAGTTCGTCAGCTGCGGCCTGCATCTTATCGGCGGCGGCGGCAATGGCGATACTCTTTTCCTCTCTCTCCGCATCCCGATTTTCGAGGCTGACAACCTGCTTCTGGAGTTCATCACGCAGTTTGATTAAGCCATCGATATCCGTGGCAAATTTACGTTTAAGACGTTCCAGCAGCGCGAGCCGCTCTTCGGTCTCTTCGATGGTCTGCTCGTCCACTTCGAGGTTGTTCATGTAGGTGGAGTTCTCTTTGTAGACCTCCTGCAGGGCATCGATAATGTCGGTTAGAGGCTCCTGGGTCGGCGGGGCTTTGTCGTCGCGGCGGCTGAGTTCACCGCCGATCTCCTGGAGCCGGTAACAGCCGTCGATAATCGAGTTGCTGCCCGTATAGATAAGGGTTTCAGCCTCATGGGTCAACTCTTTAAGTTTCCCGATCTGCTGATACTGGCGGCGGCGGCGGATCAGTTCCTCCTCTTCACCGGGGTTTAAGTCGGCCTCTTCAAGTTCCGTCAGCTGGTGCCGGTAGTAGTCCATCTGCCGGATATTTTCACTGATTTTACTCTCCCACTCCTCAAACTCCTGGACAAGTCGCTGGTGGGTGTGAAAGTTGTGTCTGTATTCGGCTCTTAAGGGCAGCAGGTTGCCATAGGTGTCGAGCAGATGCAGCAGTTTTTTCGCATCGCGCAGGCTCTGCTGCTGGTGCTGGTCGACAAACTCCAGCAGGAAGTCGGCAATGGCGGTAACCGCGGCTCCGGTTGTCGGCTGATCGTTGATGTAGATCCGGTTACTTAGGCCGCCGTGGCTTTTTCGGCTCAGCTGGCGCCGGAAGATAATCTCATCGTCTCCTGTATCGAAACCGTATTCACTGAGTTTTTGCCGTAATTCCGGACTCTGCGGCAGTGAAAAAACGGCACTTATGGTTGCCGGCCGGCTGTGATCGTGGAATATGTCGGGAGCGGGCTTTTCACCGAGCAGGGTGTTTAAGGCATTGAGAATGATCGACTTCCCCGCTCCGGTTTCACCGGTAAGCACGGTCAGGCCGGGACCGAATTCGCAGGCGAGTTTATCTATCAGTTTATAGTTATTGATGGCCAGATATTTTAACATTCGTTACTCGCCGTGGTTCTGGTAGCGGTCGCCCCATTTCAGCTTATTCCTTAAAACCTCGAAATAGGTTTTGCTGAGAGAGGTGACAAGCTCAATGCTGTGTTCTGATTTGGTTATTACAATGCGATCCAGCGGCTGCATGGAGACCCCGGTCTGACCATCCAGGGTCAGGAAAACATCGTCACTGTCGGTTGAGGTCAGGGTAGTTTCGATCGTGACTTCGGGCGGCACGATGAGGGGCCGGTTGGAAAGGGTGTGCGGGCATATAGGGGCAACGGTTATGCAGTTCAAGGTCGGATAAACGATCGGACCTCCGGCCGACATCGAGTAGCCGGTGGAACCGGTCGGGGTTGAAAAAATCAGACCGTCGGCCTTGAATGTATTGACCAGATTGTTGTCAATAACGGTCTTTAAATCGATGATCCGGGCCATGGCCCCTTTATTGATAACAATGTCATTGAGAACATTGTGGCGGGAGATCATCCGCTTATCGCGATAGAGTTCGACCTTCAGCACCATGCGCTGGCTTAAAGAGTAGTTGCCGGCCAGAACTTCAAGCATTACCTGGAAAAGTTCATCCAGAGTGATCGCGGTTAAAAACCCCAGCCCGCCGAGGTTGACTCCCAGAATCGGGCACGAGTTCTTCTGAATATGCCGGGCGATACTGAGCAGGGTGCCGTCACCGCCTAGAACCACAATCAGGTCGGCCCGGGTTGTAAGTTCGGTTTTGGTGAGGCCGGAAAGTCCCAACTGCTCCGCCAGTTCGGATTCCGAAAGAATCTGTTTGCCGAACTCTTTAATCAGCCAGCGGCCGAGTTTGACGCCGATGGCAAGGGCCCGCTGGTTGTTGCGTTTGATTATGATTCCGATATTCTGCATGGCTCTTCTAGTAGCACATGATGCGGGTGTGAGTAAAGTTCAAAGCGTTTGTAATCCGGTTTCAAAATCCCGTCCGGAGGAGTTTCGTGCCTGATAAAGTATGGCTTCGGCAGGCAGGAGTAATTGAGCGGCTTGTCTGGCTGAAATGCTAAAATATTGACAATTAGATGATGTTTTGCTATTAGGGGTCGCGCGTGATTGGTATTGTAACCGATATCATTTACTCATGAACGAATGGAATTGAGCGGATTAAATAATATTATGGATACCAAAGATCAATATACTTTTATGCTTTTTCGTACCGGAAACGGTCGCCACCGCAAGCTGGTACTTCCGGTAAAACAGGTAAAATTGGTTTCGCTGTTGCTGGCTCCGCTTCTGGCGGCCCTGTTTTGCGGAGCCCTGGCGGCGATTGCTCTCTATCTTGTGAATCTGCATGACATTAATGATTACGGCAGACTGGCCCGGAAAAATCGTGAACTGGAAAAACAGGTGGGCTACTTCTCGCAGCGGATAAGCGATCTTAACGATCACTTTGCAAGGTTGCAGGAGAGTAATGCCCGGGTTAAGGTTATGGCCAATCTTACGGTTGCTCCGGGGCGGGTTGAGAGCGTCGGGCTGGGCGGCCCCGATCCGCTGGCAGCCGAATTGACGGTATCCAGCATTGATGCCGAACGTAAACGACAGCTGGCGGCCATGCACCGGGAACTGCAGCGTTTAGAACTCGGTTTTGCGCATGAGGAAGGCGAGCTGAAGCAGCTTTCCACTCACCTTAAAGAGCAGCAGACCCTGCTTAATTTTACGCCTTCGATCTGGCCAGTACGGGGTTGGGTGAGTTCTCATTTCGGTTATCGGGTATCACCGTTTACCGGCCGCAGAGAGTTGCATAAAGGCTTGGATATTGTTAACCGCAGAGGTACTCCGGTAGTCTCAACGGCTGACGGAGAGGTGGTTTTTGCCGGTTATAAAAACGGCTATGGTAAGATGGTGATTGTTGATCACGGTCTGGATCGCATCACAAAATATGGGCATCTGTCGAAAATCACGGTTCATAGCGGTGACACGGTAACCCGGGGGCAGGAGCTTGGTAAGATCGGCAGCAGCGGTCGCAGTACCGGTCCTCATCTGCATTACGAGGTTGTCGTAAATGGCAAAGCGGTGGATCCGGTTGATTATCTGCTAGATTAATATTCGCAACTGTACAGCTTAAATTCAATGGTCCTCGTAGAACGTCGTCCGGCGTCTTTTTGCGGGGACTTTTTATTTTTTAAGGGGTTAAAGGTTTTATGGCAAATTTTTTAAAAGCAATATTCGGCACTAAAAATGATCGTGAGATAAAATCCATGCGGGTTCTGGTGGATCAGGTAAACCGTGAGGAAGATGCACTCAAATCGCTCTCTGATGACCAGCTGCGGGCCAAAACTGAGGAGTTTCGCGGCCGGCTCGCCGATGGTACGGCTAATCTTGATGATCTGTTGCCGGAAGCCTTCGCCGTAGTTCGTGAAGCCTCAATCAGAACCCTGGGTATGCGCCATTTCGATTCTCAGGTTATAGGTGGTATCGTTCTCCATAGCGGTAAGATTGCGGAGATGAAAACCGGTGAAGGTAAAACCCTGGCGGCAACCCTGCCCGTTTATTTAAATGCCCTGACCGGCAAAGGGGTGCATGTTGTTACCGTTAATGACTATCTGGCCCGGCGTGATGCCGCCTGGATGGGTAAGGTTTATAAGTTCCTCGGGCTTTCGGTCGGCGTTATTCTTAATGAACTGGATGACAGTGAACGGCAGCAGGCCTACGGATCGGATATTACCTACGGCACCAATAATGAGTTCGGCTTCGATTATCTGCGCGATAATATGAAGTTTTCGCTTGACGATTATGTGCAGCGTCCCCTGCACTACGCGATCGTCGATGAGGTCGACAGTATCCTTATCGATGAAGCCCGGACGCCGCTGATTATCTCCGGGGCGACCGATGACAGTACGGAAAAATACTATGTAATTGATAAAGCCCTGCGCAAACTGGTGCAGAAAAATCAGACCCTGGATGAGCCTACCGATTACGAACTCGACGAAAAGAGCCGGGCCGTCACCCTGACCGAATCCGGGGTTGCCAATGTGGAAAAGCTTTTGCAGGTTGACAACCTTTACGAACCGACCCAGATTGAAACCCTGCATCACGTCAATCAGGCCTTGAAGGCGCATGTTCTTTTCAAGCGGGATGTCGACTACGTGGTTAAGGATGACAAGGTTATTATCGTTGATGAATTTACCGGGCGTTTGATGGATGGCCGGCGTTACAGTGATGGCCTGCATCAGGCGTTGGAGGCCAAGGAAGATGTCAAGATTGAGCGCGAAAATCAGACCCTGGCTTCGGTAACCTTTCAGAACTACTTCAGGATGTATGATAAACTGAGCGGGATGACCGGAACCGCGGATACCGAAGCGGTTGAGTTTACCCAGACCTACAACCTCTCGGTAGTCGTGGTGCCGACGAACGAACCGATGATTCGTAAAGATAATCCGGATGTTATCTTTAAGACCGGTAAAGAGAAATATGATGCGGTGGTCGAGGAGATTATCGATTGTCATAAAACCGGCCAGCCGGTTCTGGTCGGAACGATTTCGATTGAGGATTCCGAATATCTGGGCAAGGTTTTGAAACGCCGCGGAATCAAGCATGAGGTCTTAAACGCCAAATTTCATGAAAAAGAGGCGGAGATTATCTCGCAGGCGGGCCGCAAGGGAGCCGTGACTATCGCTACCAATATGGCGGGTCGGGGAACCGATATTGTTCTTGGCGGCAATCCCGAAATGATGGCCAAGGCCAGGCTTGATGATGAGATGAGTCTGGACGAGCGCGAAGAGGTTATGTCCGTATTCGTTAAACAGTGTGCGGCCGAACGGGAAGAGGTACTCAAAGCCGGGGGACTGCATATTCTCGGCACCGAACGGCACGAGAGCCGCCGGATTGATAACCAGCTCAGAGGTCGATCCGGACGTCAGGGTGATCCCGGTTCATCCCGTTTCTATCTCAGCCTTGAAGATGACCTGATGCGGATCTTTGGGTCGGAACGGATTGCCAAGGTGATGGATACCCTGGGGATAGAAAAGGGTGAACCGATTGAACACAAGATGATCTCCAAAGCGATTGAGAATGCTCAACGCCGGGTTGAGGGACACAACTTCGATATTCGTAAACAGCTGCTGGAGTATGATGATGTCATGAATCAGCAGCGGGAAACCGTCTATGCCCTCCGCCGCGAGGTTCTGGGTAACGATAATCTGCGCGATCTGGTTATTGACTACGCCGAGGATGTCGTGGAAGAGATGCTGGAGGCGGCCACCGGCAAATCCCGCAATACCGCAGAGTGGGATTATGATTCATTAACGACCGGTCTGCACCGGACCTTCGCCCTTTCACTGGATTTTTCGCCCGAGTCGGAACTGGCCGAGATTGATAACGAAGAGACCCTATGCGCCCGTCTGCAGGAGCTTGTTTGTGATAATTATGATAACCGTGAAAAAGAGATGGGCGAGGAAACCCTGCGGCAGTTGGAAAAGATTATTCTCCTGCATACCATCGACAGTTTATGGAAGGATCATCTCTACGCGATCGACCAGTTGAAAGAGGGTATCGGCCTGCGCGGCTATGGTCAACAGGATCCTCTGCGGGCTTATCAGCGTGAGGGTTTCGAGATGTTTGCCGAGATGATTGAACGCATCAAAGAAGATGTTATCGGCCAGCTTTTCCACGTTCAGGTAACCCGGGAAGAGGAGGTCGATGAGCTGGATCAGCAGGCTCGTCAGGAGACCGAATTTGTTCTCTCCCGCGGTCAGGGCGAGGGAACCAAACAGAAACCGGTGGTCGGCGGTCAGAAGATCGGCCGTAATGAGCCCTGCCCCTGCGGCAGCGGGAAGAAGTATAAAAAGTGCTGCGGTAAATAGTGGCTTTGTAAAAAAATCATTTATCCTGTGGGGTTGATTTTTTATAATTATGCAGGATAAATGCGGAGTTGTAATGTCTGATAACAGTATTAAAATTTGTTCCGGTTTTCGCTTTGCCGGCGTGCATTGCGGGCTGAAGGCTGAAGAGGTGCTTGATCTGGCTCTGCTGCTCAGTGACAAGCCGGCTCAGGCCGCCGCGGTTTTCACTGAGAATAGGTTTCCTGCGGCTCCGGTTGTCTGCGGCCGCAGACAGATGGATGCGGGGGCCGGAGTTCAAGCGGTTCTGATTAACAGCGGCAACGCCAATGCCTGTACCGGGCACCAGGGTGAAATCGATGTCGCAGCCGTGGCTGAGGTTTTGGCTGCGGCACTGGAACTTCCTCGGGAGCGGATATTTATCTCCTCGACCGGGGTTATCGGTGAGCCGCTGCCGGTTACAACGATTATGCAGGGGGTCGAGCTGCTGACTCAAAGTCTTGATGACGACCTCCCGGTTACGGAGGCTCTGGAGCGGGCCGCCCGAGCGATTATGACGACTGATAAAAGTCATAAAATCGTCGGAGTTGAAATTGAAACCAGTCAGGGCCCGGTAACGATTACCGGTCTGGCCAAGGGTGCGGGTATGATTCATCCGCGGATGGCCACCATGCTGGCTTATCTCTTGAGTGATGCCGGAATCGACCGGCAAATTCTTCAGGAAATGTTGAGGCGGGTGGTTGATAAGACCTTCAACCGGATCAGTGTCGACGGAGATATGAGTACCAATGACACGGTGCTGGCGCTGGCAAACGGAATTTCAGGAGTCAATCTGACGGCTGCGGCCGATCTGGAGGCTTTTGAAGAGGGTTTACTCAAGGTGGCGCAGGAGCTCTCCTTCATGATCGTTAAAGATGGCGAAGGAGCGACGAAAACGGTTGCAATCACGGTTGTCGGTGCCCGCCGGGCCGGGGAGGCGGAGAAAATCTGTCGGGCGGTTGCCAACTCGGCGCTGGTAAAAACCGCCTTTTTCGGACAGGATGCGAACTGGGGGAGAATTATCGCGGCCGTCGGCTATGCCGGGGTGGAGATTGATCCGGAGATGGTAAATATCAGCTTCGATCAGGTCCGGGTGGTCAGCGGCGGCCTGCGGGACCCCGATTATCATGAAGCGGATGGCGCGGCTGTCCTGCGGCAGGATGAGTTTACGGTAAAAATTGACCTGCAATCAGGTGAAGATGAGTTTACGGTTTTAACTTCAGATCTGACGCACGATTACATATCGATCAATGCCGATTACCGGAGCTGAGTTTTTTCAGACTTCTCCGGTTTCCATACTTTTTTGCCGGGTCATTTGCGGTTGAGTATAATTATTGCTTTCTCCAGATATCTGTCTTTATCTGTTTTTTTGTAATTGGTGTCTGCTTGCCGGACTTGAAACCTTTGACTTGATAAAAAAGGAGAGCTTAAATCATGAATTATGCCCATTATGCCTGCCTGCATGCCCGTAATCTGCCCGAAAAAACCTGTTTGATCGAACGTACTCCGGCTACCGGAGAGCGCCGTACTTTTACCTGGAGAGCTTTTAACGAGGCGATCAACCGGGTTGCCAACTATCTGAGTAAAGAGCTTGATGTCAAGGCCGGTGATTATGTAATGCACCTGCAGAACAACAGCCTGGAGTGGTTGGTCAGCTACTACGCCATCATTAAGCTCGGGGCCGTGGTGGTGCCGCTCAACTTCCGTTTCGTCGGCAGCGACATCAAATACGCGGCCGAGGTCTGCGATCCCAAGGTCTTTATCTTCGGTTCAGAGTTTCTGCCGGTGGTTGAGCCGGTGCGGGCCGAGCTGGCGACCGTTAAAAACTATATCTGTGTCGGTGATAAAATCGGTGCCGATATGATCGATTTTAAGGTTCTGAAGGATTACGCGGATACTTCGGAAGCTCTGGTTGAGGTTGACGATGACACCAACCTGGCGATGATGTTTACCTCCGGGACGACCGGTAAACCGAAACCGGTTCTTCACACCCATTACTCTCTCAACAATACCGCTATCGGTAACGGAATGAGCTATTTCGTTGAGAAGAATGATAATTATCTCTTCTTCCTGCCGCTCTATCACAGCGGCACGATGTTTCTCTGGGCCCCTTTCTACGCTACCGGCGCTACCGGTACGATTCTGCGCGATCTTAAAGATCCGAAATGGATTATTGAGGCCCTGGCGGAAGAGAAAGCCACCGATGTTCTCTTTGTTGTGCCGATCGCAATTGCTATTTTGAACGCGATTGACAAGGGCGATATCAAGCTTGAAGATTACGACCTCTCCGCCTGGAGATATATGGAAATCGGAGCCCAGCCGGTACCCTTCGATGTCATGAAGCGTCTGGTTGATACACTGCCCTGTAAGGTTTCGAATATTTATGGAATCACCGAAGGCGGCGGTGGCGGAACTTTCAACCTCTATCCGGAAGAGGTGCTTGAACGGCCCGGATCAATTGGAAAACCGACCTTCGGGGTTGAAGCCCGCCTGGTCGATTTTGAAGGTAATGAGGTCGCGCCCGGAGAGGTGGGTGAGTTGACTTTCAGGACCCCGCGGATGATGAAAGAGTATTTCGGCAACCCCGAAATGACGGCAGCCACCCTGAAAAACGGCTGGCTCTATACCGGCGACCTGCTGAAAACCGATGCTGATGGTTACTACTATATCGTTGACCGCAAGAAGGATATGATTACCAGCGGCGGCGAGAATATCTTCCCGGTTGAGATTGAAGATGCACTGATGGAACATCCGGATATTGATGATGTTGCCTGCATCGGGGCCCCGGATGAGCGCCTGGTAGAAGTGGTGATGGCGATAGTTCAGCTTAAAGAGGGCAA
This sequence comes from Thermodesulfobacteriota bacterium, assembly GCA_024763535.1. Classification (GTDB taxonomy): domain Bacteria; phylum Desulfobacterota; class Anaeroferrophillalia; order Anaeroferrophillales; family Tharpellaceae; genus Tharpella. The sequence goes on along the minus strand of JANTFH010000006.1, from coordinate 4,832 downwards.
AGTATTGACCGAAGAGGCTCTGCTTGAATTTGCCAAAACTAAACTGGCAACCTATAAACTACCTCGGGTGGTGAAGTTTGCCGAGGTTATGCGCAACCCGACCGGTAAGCTGATGAAACCGCAGATGCGGGAGAAATTTACTGGCCGCAAAGAGGCTTTTCAGAGTCTGGTTTAAGGGCTGTTCCGGCATTAGTCGGAGAACTTTGTGATTTGCTCAAACAAAAAAAGCAGAAGGTGTTTTCACCTTCTGCTTTTTTTATTGACTGGAGTAAACTGTTTCGAATGCCGCCCTGAGAGAGGGGCGGCAGGAAGATCTTATTAATGGGCGATCAGCTTTTTATCTTCGGGAAAGGAGAAATCCGGATCGGTATTGGTTGTGTGGCAGAGGATGCAGACTCCGGCATTTATAGTGTTGCCATAAGGCTGGTCAGGCTTTTTGATGTGTTCCTGAGCGGCTCCGTGACACTCCTCACACTGAACGTTGAAAAGATGCGGGGTGGTTGCCGGTGAGCTGAAGCCTTTTTTATCATGAGCATAACTGCCGGTTGAGTGACAGGGGAGACAGTCCGGGCAGTACTCCTTGCACTTTTTCTGTAGAGTGGCAAAGGCATTGGCGTGACGGGTTTTCTTCCAGGAGGCGGCGATTTGAGGGTGACAGCCGACACACTCGGTATTGCCGACATAAGGTGTTTTTGTCTCTTTGGTTGATGCGTTTTCAACCTTCTCTTTCTCCAGTTTAATATAATGTTCCCGCAGCCATTTTTCATGTTTATCAACCAGGGCGGCGGCCGTTTTGTCGGCCGCGTAGGTGTCTTTGTTGATCTGCAGTAATTTGTTGTCGGTTGCAGTTTTCGTGGTAAAATCCCAGTCAAGATAACCCATGGTTTTTCCGTGGTTGTTGTTTTTGACCAGGAGAGCGCCGTTGACGATTTTATCCTTAATCATGGTTCCCCGTTGCGTGCCGAGAATGGCGATATCGATCCCCTGGGTCTGCTCGAGCAGACTCCGGGCCCGTTTATCGGAGAAGTGGAATACCACGATCGCCAGATCGTGGGGGATCTTAAGTATTCGGTTCAAACTGGCAAGCGGGTCTTTGACCTTGAGGCCGTGAATTGCTTTTTTCTCAAGTTTCTGATCAATAATTGAAGTGATCAGAATTTTCTGTCCGGAAATAGTAATAATCTTGTGGGTTTTGAAACCGGGTATCGGTTTGCCGCCGAGATTGCCGCAGATTATCGTACTGTTGCCGGCATAACCTTCTAAGGTGAGCATCATTTTGCGGCCGTAGATCAACTCCTGGGCTCCGGGGGTGAAGATATCCGCCCCCATGAGATCATAACCTTTGAGTGCGGTCTCTAATACCCGGTTTTTAAGAATAAAATCATTCTTGATCGAGCTTTTGGTCAGATTGCCGCAGTTGATAAAGATTGTCTTTTTTTTGCCGGCCTCCCGGCGCAGACTATCGACAACGGTTTTTTGCCGGGCCAGACCGCCCGCCTGTTTTCGGTGTCAGCCGCACAGTTTGACATAGCCGGAGAGAGCGCCTATATAGATCAGGCGAAAGCCGCCTTCGGCGGCGAAAAGAGTGGCGGGAGCCAGCAGACCGCAAATAAGTACGAAGAGAAGAGGCAGTCGGAAACGGTTTATTGTCATAGAGTTATAACCGTGGAATTGGGGTTGGGTTTTTTGACGCACTTCAAGACTAGCTGAATGGTTGAATTTTTTCAAGCTTAAACTGACTACTTTCGTGAGTTATATTTTATACAATTTTTGATTTAGAGATTAAGTCTTGCAGAATATTGTTATCAAGGGGGCCCGGGAGCATAATCTTAAGGATGTGGACTTGGTAATTCCCCGGCATCAGTTTGTGGTTATCACCGGTCTCTCCGGTTCCGGAAAATCGTCATTAGCTTTCGATACCATTTATGCCGAGGGCCAGAGACGTTATGTTGAATCACTCTCATCCTATGCCCGGCAGTTTTTGCAGCTTATGGAGAAACCGGATGTCGATGAGATCTCAGGGCTTTCACCGGCGATCTCCATAGAGCAGAAACGGGTTTCCCATAACCCTCGTTCAACCGTCGGTACCGTAACCGAGATCTATGACTACCTGCGTCTTCTCTACGCCCGGGTGGGCAGTGTCTATTGCGCCCGGTGCGGAAAACCGATTTCCTCGCAGAGCGTTGATCAGATTGCCGATGTTATTGCCGGCCTGCCGGACGGCAGCCGCCTGCTGATTATGGCTCCACTCGTGCGGCGGCGCAAAGGTGAGTATCGCCAACTGTTTGCCGATCTTCTGCGCCAGGGTTTTCTTCGGGTCGAGGTCGATGGTGAGATCTTTCGCCTGGATGAGCCGCCGCAGCTGGAACGCAACCTCTTTCATGATATCTCTCTTGTGGTTGACCGGCTGGTGGTAAGTAACGAGAGCCGGGGGCGTCTGATTGACTCGCTGGAGCTGGCCATGGAGAAGGCTGACGATCTGGTGGCGGTACAGGTGGTGGGCGGCGAACGGCAACTCTTTTCCGGGCGACTGGCCTGCGCCGATTGCGGTATCAGTTTTGTTGAACTTTCGCCGCAGCTTTTCTCTTTCAATAACCCGCAGGGAGCCTGTCCCGAATGCAACGGTCTCGGGCGTGATCTGGATTTTGATCTTGATCTGATTGTTCCCGATCCCAGCTTGAGTTTGCTGGAGGGTGCGATTGCTCCGTGGCGCCGGTCACAGACCTTCTATCTGAGTGAAGTGCTTAAACCTTTGTCCCGCCACTATCACTTTTCACTAGAAATTCCTTTTTCCCAGCTTCCCGAAGCGGTCAAAGTAATGTTGATGCGGGGCTCCGGCAAGGAAAAAATTCCCGGTCTGCTCAGTGACGGTCGTTTTCACCGGGCGGCGTCGCGGCGGTTTGAGGGCGTGGTTCCCAGTCTTAAACGGCGCTACGAGAAAGCTGAAGGGGAAAAGGACGGCGAATTACTGCGCTACCTTTCGGCCCGGCCCTGCGGTCTTTGTCAGGGCAGCCGGCTGCGGCGGGAGGGCCTGCAGGTAAAACTTATGGAGCTTAATATTCATGAGTTAACCTCGCTGCCTCTGCCTGAGGCACTTGTATTTTTGACCGGTTTGCAGCTGCCGCCGGCCCGGGCTGAGATTGCCCGGCGGATTATGGCTGAACTGACATCCCGGCTTGGATTTTTAATTGATGTCGGTCTCGATTACCTCACTCTGGATCGGGCTTCCGCGACCCTCTCCGGGGGTGAATCGCAGCGGATTCGTCTGGCGACCCAGATCGGTTCAGGTTTGACCGGGGTTCTCTATGTGCTTGATGAACCCAGTATCGGCCTCCACGCGCGCGATAACCGGAGGCTTCTGCGGGCTCTGTTCAAGTTGCGGGATCTGGGCAATTCACTACTGGTGGTCGAGCATGATCAGGAGACGATTATGGCTGCGGATCAGGTGGTCGATATGGGACCCGGAGCCGGCCGTCTCGGGGGTGAAGTTGTGGCCCAGGGGAAACCGGAGGAGGTGGCGGCCGGAGACTCTTTGACCGGTCTCTATCTCTCCGGCCGGAAGCAGGTTACGGTTCCCGGCCGGCGGCGGGTGAGAGCCGGGCGGGCAATTGTGCTGCGGGGCGCGGCCCAGCATAATCTGCAGCAGATTGAGGTCGAATTTCCCTTGGGTCTGTTTCTCTGTGTCACCGGAGTTTCAGGGTCGGGCAAGAGCAGCCTGATTAACGATACCCTCTATCCGGCTCTCCATAACCATCTCCATGGTGACCGTTTGCCGGTGGGCTCCTTCCGGAGTATTTCCGGCCTGGAGCAACTCGATAAAGTAATCAATATTGATCAGAGTCCGATCGGCCGCACGCCCCGTTCCAACCCGGCCACCTATACCGGCGTTTATACCCCGATTCGGGAGCTTTTTGCCGCTTTGCCGGAATCCCGGATGCGCGGCTACAAACCCGGTCGTTTCAGTTTCAATGTCAAAGGCGGCCGCTGTGAGGCCTGCAAGGGTGATGGCGTTAAGCGGGTAGAGATGCATTTTCTTCCGGATATTTTTGTCAAATGTGATGTCTGCAAAGGTCAGCGTTTTACCCGCGAGGTTCTGGAGATTCGTTATAAGGGCGTCAATATCGCCGAAGTTCTGGCGATGACTATCAATCAGGCGGCTGAATTTTTTGCCGCCATCCCCAAGATTATCCGTAAACTTGAGGTCTTAAGGGATGTCGGCCTCGGCTATATGACTCTGGGCCAGGCCGCAGTTACCCTTTCCGGGGGTGAAGCTCAACGCGTGAAACTTGCCCGTGAACTGGCCAAAAGGGCCACCGGCCGCACCCTCTATCTGTTGGATGAGCCGACTACCGGTCTCCATTTTCACGATGTCGATCAGCTGCTCAAGGTTTTACAGAAACTGGTGGATGAGGGCAATACGGTACTGGTTATAGAGCATAACTTTGATGTCATAAAAGCGGCCGATTACATCATTGATCTCGGCCCCGATGGAGGTTTAGGCGGCGGTCGCCTGATCGCCTGCGGCCCGCCGGAAACTGTCGCTCAGGTTACGGCTTCGGCAACCGGCCAGTCATTAAGTGAGGTTCTTTTACGGTCGGAGAAGGATTGACTTGATCCGCCGTAGCGGAAAATAAAATTATCCGGCTTTCAGCGGCGCCGAAATAAAATCGCCGGCCATGAATTTTAATACTGATTTACTGTCTAAAGATGAATTTATCTTGACAAAGTTTAACCCGTCTGATAGAAGCGGCGCTCGATTGAGAAATTGATCGGGGCCGTTAGCTCAGTTGGTAGAGCATCTGACTTTTAATCAGAGGGTCGCAGGTTCGACC
>JANTFH010000005.1 GCA_024763535.1 Thermodesulfobacteriota bacterium | reverse complement strand
CAGGATCGCATTTTTTTCCAGCTTGAATGTCGAACAGCGCGATACCATGCTCAAAATGGGGGGGCGGGGCCGTCACCATGGGCAGAGACCCTGCGGAGAAACGACTGGCAGATAGTGTTTGCCCGGCGCTGAAATCGCAATTTGATCCTGAATGCTATGTAATGGGCCGTTTCCCTGTCCGGGAAACGGCCTTTTTTTGATTTAACTTCCGGCATGCGTGTGAAACTGGTGGAAACTGGGTGGAAACTGTGGGGAAACTGGAGGGGGAAACTGGAGGGGGAAACTGGGGTCGAGGGGGAAACTGGGGTCAGACCCAAATTAATTCTGCCAAATAAGTGCCATATAAATACCCATAAGTCAAGCCTGAACCCGGCACCATATGTTAATCAAGATTCCCTTGTCGTGTTGGATGATTGCAAGCTTAAACCAGTTCTGGCTGATGCTTCTGTTTGAGAGACTGTTCAATTTGAACGCTTGGGCTATTTCACCCCTGATAGTTGTGATAGTCAGTAAAGCCAGTTTTTAATCGTACCGTTACGTTACGTGATACCTGGGCTAAAGTAGTCGGTAAAAGCATTTCGAAATAGATTTGAAAATATTCTTGACGATATTTTTAGTATAGATTAATGGTATTCTGTATAAGTTTTATGGGATAGCCGAGCATTTTGGCCGGTAAATATTCAAGAGTGAGGTAGTTAAAATGAGTCGGGTTAAAATTTCAATCTTTTTATTGGTGGCTGTGGCGTTACTATTAATGGTCTCCGTGGTTTCAGCAAAAGAAGCAAAAATTGCGCATAATATTGGCGTCATGGAAGCTTTTGAGAAGGTTAAAATTGGTGCTACTGGAGTCTATCTGATTGACGTTAGAACCCCGGGTGAATATCAGCAGATCGGGCATCCAGAGATGGCTTATAGTATTCCATTTATGTTTTTGAGTGATGAGTTTGTAAAAAAAGGCGGGATGTTTAGGGGCAAAAAAATGACGAAGACCCGCTACCAGTACTATAAAAACCCAGAATTTCTCGACTACATGAAAAAGCATTTCAAGGTTGATGATACTTTACTGGTCATGTGTCGTAGTGGTAATCGCAGTGTTCCGGCCAGTGATTTTCTAGCTGAAAGTGGGTTTAAAAATGTTTACAACGTTATTGATGGCTTTGAGGGTGGAAAATTTAAGGGTGCCAGCAATAAAGAGGCAGCTCTGATGAAGCAGTCCAGCGAACATTATGGTCGCCGGGGCTTTACCGGAGGTTGGAAGTATTACGGATTGCCCTGGACCTACAGCATGAATCCGAAACTGGTCTACGGTTCACATAAAAAATAGTGGTTGTGTAATTGGGGTCGGGTGTAAAATGCAACTCAAGCAGCTTTAAGGGCTGGTTATAGCGCTCGCAATGCGGACAAGGTAGGCTCTGAGTTAGTGGGGAAAACTAGAATCGCTGCTGCGATTGCCAAGTTTACAGAAGTTCAGTCTAAAAGAACAGAGCTTAACGCTGACTATGTCATTAATAACCTGCGAGAGATCGTCCAGAGAAGCATGAACCCGGAAGAGGGTCAGAAGCCTAACTTGCACGCCGCAAATCGAGCACTTGAACTACTACGCAGACACTTGGCGATATTAACTGACAAGCTGAATGTTCAAGTTCAACCGGTTTATGAAGATATGCTTAAACAATTGGAGTAGACACCCTTAGATTTGGACTAAGCCCTTAAAAACAGAGAGGCCGAGTTATCTGCTCGGTCTTTTTTTATGTGAAATCTAAATCACTCCTTTGAACGAGTTTTAAGAACTCAAGTGGCGGACAAAAAAATTGACAACAAAAAAGCACTTACCGAACTAACGCTAAGTGCTTAATTTTACAGAAAGCCGATGCGCAGACTCGAACTGCGGACCTACTGATTACGAATCAGTTGCTCTACCACCTGAGCTACACCGGCATAACTGGTTTTCGTGCCGGCTCTTCTAAAGGTTTTTCGGCAAAATTGCAAGTTAAAATTAGACCTGACACGCTTAAAAGGGGCCGCTTTAACGGTTCCTTTTTCCGCATCTCTGTGCTACACATCCAGCGATGTAAAATTGCGCCTTAAATTCTCACGGAATATTTATGAAGAACAAAAAAATGAGCGACCAGAATATACGACAGGCTGTCTGTCGCTTTCTCAGCCGCTGGGAGGCGCGGCCCCAGGCGATTGCGCCGCTGCTGGAGGATTCGCTGCGACACTCCGAGGGCGAATGCAATCAGATTCAGCGGGCTCTGGCGACCAATCTGGCGGCCGGGGTCATTCGCTGGCGTACACGTTTAGACTGCTACATCAACGCCCTGCTGACCCGCAAAAAAAAGCTCCCCCCCGAGGTCAGAAATATCCTGCGGCTGGCCCTTTTTGAACTGGGATTTGTCGCCGATAACACCCGGCCCGATTATGCAACAGTGTCGGAAGCGGTTAACCTGGCAAAAATCATGGTTCCGGGCCGGGAAGGTCTGATCAACGGGATTTTACGCGCCTTTCTCCGTTGTCAGCCGGAAAGGTTGCTGCCCGCGGATGATGACCGACCGCAAAATCTGGCCATCCGTCACTCACTGCCGGTCTGGCTGGTAGAAAAATGGCAGAGTGATTTCGGAATCGAGAAAGCCCGCGTTCTCTGTCTTAAGGCCAACCATTTTTCCGGAATCACTTTTCGCGTAAACTGCCATAAAATAGACCGCGATGACTTTCTGAAACAATTCGAGCGTGAAAATGAAAGCGCTTTAACTCTTGAAAAAGCAAATTTCGGCCGCCACGCCTTCCACTGCCAGCAGGCCGGCCCCCTGCTCGATTCCGAATGGTTCAAGGAGGGTTTAATCAGCATTCAGGATGAAGGCGCTCAGCTTATCGTTGAACTTATGGAGCCGCAGCCGGGTGAAATTATCCTTGACGCCTGCGCGGCCCCCGGCGGCAAAAGCGCCTATCTGGCGGAACTATGTGATGATAAAGCAACCATTATCGCAATCGATGCAAGCAGTGAACGACTTAACAAAATAGGTGAAACCTGCCAGCGCCTGAACCTTCAGGCCATAACCTCAGCGACCGCCGACCTGACCCGCCCCCTGCCGGCTGATTTGCCGCAGGTTTACGACCGGATTCTGGTTGACGCTCCCTGTTCCGGCCTCGGGGTTATCTGCCGCCGACCCGATTTACGCTGGCGCAAAACTCTTCAGGAGAGCCGGAATCTAGCTAAAATTCAATTGCAAATCCTGACGAACTGTTCTAAATACCTAAAAGTCGGGGGCCGGATTATCTATGCGACCTGCACCACCTGCCGCAATGAAAATCAGGACGTTATTGCCGATTTTCTGGCGCAGAATAAAAATTTCAGTCTCTGTTCCCGAACCGGGATTAAAAGTGAACGGCTGCGGAAACTTATTAACCGGGGAAATTTTCTGGAGACCAGCTTCCTTGAAAATGCGCAGATGGACGGTTTCTTCGCGGCCCTGATGACCAAAAACAGTTGATTCCCGGAGAAATACAGAAATTCCGGATTGCAACTTAAATATTTTACAGTCAACCAAGATGGGAAAATGCCATGAGAATGATTGCACCGTCAATATTATCGGCTGATTTCAGCCGCCTGGGAGAGGAGGTCAGGGCTATCGACAGAGCCGGGGCCGACCTGATCCACATCGATGTTATGGATGGGCACTTCGTTCCCAACCTGACGATCGGGCCCGGAGTGGTCAAGGATCTTAGGCCTCACAGCAAACTGCTTTTTGATGTTCATCTGATGATCTCCGAGCCCGAACGCTACATTGATGCTTTCGCCAAAGCCGGGGCCGATATCATCACGGTTCACCAAGAGTCCGGAGCCCATCTGCACCGCCTGGTCCAGATGATTAAAGCCCACGACATCAAGGCCGGAGTTTCGCTCAATCCGGCCACCCCGGCGGTTATGCTTGAGGATATCATCAGCGAAATCGACCTGGTGCTGGTAATGACCGTCAATCCTGGATTCGGCGGTCAGGCAATGATCCCTGAAGCCTTAAAGAAGATCGCCCGGATTAAAGAGTTTGCCGGAGAAAGGGAGAAGCCCCTGCTGATCGAGGTTGACGGCGGTATCAAAGTCGAAACCATCGCTCTGGCCGAAGCCGCCGGAGTTGATATCTTTGTTGCCGGTTCCGCGGTTTTCAAATCGAGTGATTACGAAGCCAATATTCAGGCATTAAAAAAGGCCGGGGTGTAAAAACGCCCCGGCCTTATGGTAAAATCATAAAATCCAACATCCTCAGGTTTCGAGAAAACCGCGCAGCTTCCGGCTCCGGGTCGGATGACGCAGTTTCCGCAGCGCTTTAGCCTCGATCTGACGAATCCGCTCCCTTGTAACATCGAAATCCTGACCCACCTCTTCCAGGGTATGATCACAACGCTCACCGATACCGAAACGCAGCCGCAAGACCTTCTCCTCCCGCTCGGTCAGACTGCTCAAGACCTGCTGGGTCTGACCGGAAAGATCACTCTTAACCACTGAATCAAGCGGATTCACGGCCTTTTTATCCTCAATGAAGTCGCCCAGGTGGCTGTCCTCCTCCTCACCTATCGGAGTCTCCAGAGAGATCGGTTCCTTGGCGATTTTGAGAACTTTTTTCACCTTGTCCAGAGCTATATCCATGCGTTCGGCAATCTCTTCGGGAGTCGGCTCGCGGCCGAGTTCCTGAAGCAGAACCCGGGATGTCCGGATCAGCTTGTTGATGGTCTCAATCATATGCACCGGAATCCGAATGGTCCGGGCCTGATCGGCAATCGCCCGGGTAATCGCCTGCCGAATCCACCAGGTAGCGTAGGTACTGAATTTATAGCCGCGCTGATATTCAAATTTATCAACCGCTTTCATCAAACCGATATTGCCCTCCTGAATCAGATCCAGAAACTGAAGGCCGCGATTGGTATATTTTTTGGCAATGCTGACAACCAGGCGCAGGTTGGCCTTGATAAGCTGATTCTTGGCATTTTCAGCCTTGCGTTCCCCAACCACAATCTGCTGATCCACCCGTTTCAAGCTGGACAGGCCCAGACCGGTTTCGTCACTTATGGTTTTGAGCTTGGAGGTCAAATTATCAACCCGAAACCAGAGATCGTCAAAACCGTCTTCATCAAGCTTGAACTTCTCAATAAACGCCTGCCGTTTCTTCTCTTTCTTAAGACACTCCTTACAGGTCATGCGCAGATTTCTAAGCCGCATCTGGTAACGAGCCTCGAGACGGGCCACCATCTTCTCCAGATTGCGCCCCATATCCACATAACTTTTCAAACTGCTGATGATATCTTCAATTACTTCCGGCTTTAATTTAAGCGCGTGAAACTGGAGCATAATTTCACGCTCATTGGCTTTAATAAGCCCCCTTAAAGCACTTCTTTTAACGGATGAACGCAACTCCGGGTCGGGCCGTTTCAAACGGTTGCGAAGTTTACGGTTTTCATAAAAAAGAGTATTGATGGTCTCAATCGAGTTGATAATTCTCTCAACCAGAGTTTCATCATCCTGCACAATCTCACTCTCGGAAGCGATCAGCTCGGCAACCTCTTTCTGTTCCTCAAGCTCAGCACCGTCTTCGGGAGTTGCGGCCTCGACATCGACATCGACCTCGTCATCCTCCTCCAGGGAAACCAGGCCGGAGTCGATATCCTCGTCAATTTCGACCTCCTCCTCAATATCCCGGCTGACCGCTTTAACCGGAATCTCCTCAGAGGAGAGCAGACCTCCGATAGTATTTAAAGCTTTAACCGTCAAGGCTGATTTAAGCATGGCTTTGATAACTTCACGCTCGCCCTCATCGATTTTTTTGGCAATTTCTACTTCACCCTCACGGGTTAAAAGCGGTACCGAGCCCATCTCCCAGAGATACATCCTGACCGGGTCGTGATGCCGCTCGGAAGAACTTTCCGTCGTCACGGTCTGGGTGGCCTCGGCCGCCTTATCGATTTCACCGGCAGCCACAATCTTGGCCTGCTTATCAGCATCAACCACCTCGATACCCATCTCGGCAAAGAGTACCAACATTTCATCAATCTTCTCAGGAGAAACAGCTTCCGCCGGCAGAACATCATTTATCTGAGCATAAGAGATTAAACCATTTTCCTTGCCCTGCAGGATCAAAGCCTTGATATCATCAGAATTAATGATCGTCTCGCTGCCTTTCGCATTTTTTGCCACCTGAGCTGCACCACTTGATGTCGCCGACATTTTCACCTCATTCTCAACGCTGATTTATCTTAAATAATAAAAAATTTTCCGGTACGGACTTAAATCCCGCAGCCAAAAGTTAATCTGTTTCCCCGCAAACCGGTAACTTATAAGTCGCCGAAACGAGTAGCCATTATGCCATCAGCCTCTTTTTAAGCTCCATCTTCCGCCGCAGCAGCTCGAACATCTGCTCATCATCACTACAGCCGGTCAATTCCCGGTCAAGTTCACGGGATGCCCGGCTGGTTTTACGCTGCCGCAGACTCAACAGGCAGTCCGCAACCACCTTGCGGGCCGTAATCAGATCCTCCGCCGGAGCCGGCAGATTAAGCAGCCGGGCATAAAGAGAACTTAAAGAGTCATCCTCGCCTCTAACAAAAAGCCTCTGTGAAAGGTCACCATCCTCTGCGACACAAGCTTCGAATTCCTGAAACAACCGCCGACATTCCGAATTTTCAACATTCTCCCGATAGTCACCGGCAAACTCTTCCAAAAGCATGGGAAAAAGCAGAAATGTAGCCAGTACAATCTCATCCGGAAGCGGCGACCCGGAGCCTCCGGTCAGCCGGCATTCACCCTGCAAATCGGGACGGGCCGTTGTTTCACTCGGTGAAGAATTTCCCCGCCGCCCCGTCTGTTTATGCCGGGATCGGCGCAGCCGGCGGTACTCATCCAGAACAATCTCTTCCGCCAGGTGCAGGCTCTCAGCCGTCGCCCTTAAAGCCATTCCGCGCAGAGGTTCATCCGGCAGCCGGATGATCATCTCAATTACCTCACGCAGAAACTGGAGACGATCACTGTAAGCGGTAAGCCCTATCCCTTTTTCGCTGAGAAAAAGGTCAAAAAGCGGCATCTGCCGGGTCAGAGCCTGCTCCAGACCGCTATCATCGAGACCCGATGCCAGCTGATCCGGATCTTTCACCCCCTCCGGCAGGAGGACGATGTCGGGCATAATACCCTGAGCCATAAACAGCGGCAGCGAGCGAAAAGCCGCGGCCCGGCCGGCCCTGTCATTATCAAAAAAAACCGCCACCTTACGGGTGTAACGTTTAACCGCGGCCACATTCTCTTCGGAGAGCGCCGTGCCTAAAGTCGCGACCACATTGTCGATCCCGCGCAGATAGAGTGAGAGCGCATCCATATAGCCCTCAACCAGAAAAGCCGAACCGCTTTTAGCAATCGCGGGGCGGGCATGATGCAGATCATACAAAAGCCGCCGTTTGTTAAAAATCAGGGATTCCGGACTATTCAGATATTTGGGTTCACCATCACCCAGAGAACGTCCGCCGAAACCGACAACCGTACCGGCAACATCGCGAATCGGAAATATCAGACGCTCACGAAAACGGTCATAGCGGCGGTTGCTGCCCTCTTTCTGCACCAGTAGCCCGGCAGCCACCGCCATCTTTTCATCAACCCGCCGCCGGCGAAATTCATCTTTCAAAGCGGACCAGGCATCCGGAGCAAAACCGAGACCGAATTTCCGGGCGGCCTCCGGGCTGATGCCGCGTTTTTTAAGATAACCCCCCACCTTACCCTGAAGATTAGCCTGCAGCTGGCGGACAAAAAAATCCTGGGCGCAGGCGACGGCCTGAGTCAAACCCTCACGCTCGCTACGGGCCTTCTCCTGGGCCGCAAGACTGCCCCGGCGCCGTTCATAGGGTGAAATATCGATACCGGTGCGGGTTGCCAGACGTACCAGAGTTTCAGGATAGGATAAATTTTCTATCCGCTTCAAAAAACTGATCGCATCTCCCCCAACCCCGCAACCGAAACAGTGAAAAATTCCCTTGCCCTCGTGTACCGTAAATGAGGGCGTCTTTTCACCATGAAACGGACACAGACCTTTATAATTGGCCCCGGCTTTAGTCAATGCCACGTAGTCGCTGACAAGCCCGACGATATCAACTCGAGATCGCAAATCAGCAATAAATTCCGGGGGAAAGGAGTAGGAAGTCATATTATCATAGGGTCCGGGTTCATGAGTTGCCGCTTAAAGATGGGAAGTCAGCGTAACCGACCCCGCTTTTCTGACCGGCAAGCTCAATATTCAAGCCCGCAAGCAGACGATAGGCTTTAAGATAATCGGGGAATTTATCCGCCAGAGTCTCCAGGTGGGCGGCTACAGTCCGGTCATCTCCGCGGACAATCGGGCCGGTCAAGGCCTCAACCGGATCAACCCGTTCGAGATTCTCAAAACTGCCGCGAATCAAAGGCAAAAGCATCCGCCGGGCGGTATCCCGGTCAACCCCGATACCACTCATCAGGGTAATCGCCATATCCTCAAGCACAATAAAAAAGTTTGAGGCAACGACTGCGGCGGCATGATAAAGAACCTTGTCGTCAGCCTTAAGAGGCACTAAATGCCCGTCCAGAACGGAAACCACAAATTCCGCCGGCGCCAGGGCCCCGGAATCACCTTCAAAGGAGAAACAGGAACCCGCCAGCCCTTCAACCGCCCCCGCGACCCCGGCCAGACTCTGCAGCGGATGCAGAGAACAGGTCAAGGCTCCGGCAGAAGCCAGCGGCTGTAAAACCGCAGAGGTTAAGGAGCCGCTTAAATGGGCCACGAACTTACCCTGCCAGCCGGCCTCGCCCGAAACGGCCGCAAGTTCCCGGGCCAACTCAGAGATATAGCGATCCTGAACCGCCAGAAAAATCAGGTCGGCCCCAGTTACTGCCTCCGACAGGGTAGAGGAGAGAACAATCGTGACTCCAGGCCATTCCCGTAATGTCTGCTGTTTTTCCAGGTTGCGGTCATAAGCCCGTACTTCACGAAACCTATTACGGCTCAGTAAAATTGCCAGAGCTGAACCAACCCTGCCTGAGCCCAGAATCGCAACCGTTTTATCGCTGAAATCCATACAGTTTAAAAGTCCGTAGAAAAAACAAGAGCCGTCGGCTAAGCCGACGGCTGAAAATTATTTCATCGTCAAAGTTTGTTTAAATCTGCAAATCACAACCGGCAAGGGCAACTCCTTTGGTAGTGGCCGCAACAAACACCAGAAACACTTGAACTTTTACATAAGATAACGACAGATATCGCCATTGTCAAGAAACGAGCCGATATTTTTATAAAAAAAGGCCCCGACTTTAATAAAGTCGGGGCCTTTTTGTGTTGGTTAAGCCCTCATTTTCAACAACTAAATTTCAGCTTAGAATCTGAAAGTCAGACCGGCATTAACCAGGAGGAGATCGCCATCAGTATCATAAAGATAGGGCTCGTCATCGGTATAGTCGGTATATGAGGCATTAATATTAACTGACATCATATCATTGACATCATACGAACAACCCAGGTAGTACTCAACCTCCTGAATATCCTGATCGGTATTATCTTCCCAGGTACTGAAAGCGATCGCATGGTCGTAACCAAATGCGGCCGGCTGCTTACCTTCATAATAGGAGGCACTGAGATTATCCATCTCGGATTTGCTCCAGTTAAAGATTATACCACCGTTGAATTTAAGTTTCTCAGTCGCTGCAAGATCAGCACTTACAAGCAGGGTGTGAACTTCGGTGTTGTTCTCCATATCCGACAATGTGACCCCATAACTTGGGGACAAAAAAGAGCCGGCTCAGCCGCCATAGGCAACCGCGGAGAGAAAAGCCTGATCCTCCATATCGAGGTAGTTATAAGCCAACGTAAACGTCAGATTATCCAGCGGTGCGAGAAAAAGATCGGCCCCCACAGCATACATCTCCTTGTCGAAGGTGTTGCCATGTCCCGGCGCATCAATTTTGACCTCTTCCAGATCATACTGGAAATGACCACTGGCAACAATGCGCGGTGTAATGTTATAAGAGGCATGCGCTTTGAAATGATGCGCACTTTCGGGCTCGGAAGTCAGATCAAGCTGACGACTGTTATACATCACCGTATACTCGGCCGCTTTGGGGCTGCCGGGACTGGCCATACCTTTAATACTACAGGCCGGCAGACCACAGGTGGGATCGACCGTCGCCTTAAGCCAGGTAAGCATAGCTGCCGGATCAGTATAAGCCGCGTGCTCATTAGCGAAAGGATCGTCAATATCCTCGTAATCATACTGCAGACGCAGACTCAAATTTTTAATCAGACGACTGTTTAAAGCAACCGAATAGATATCCGTGGTGGTCTCCCACTCAACATCGATATCTTCCTCTTCCCGCTCCCAGCCAACCAGCAGGTTGGTACGTTTGAAAACCTTGAATTTGAACTCGGCCCCGTAAGTGTCGATATTGCGAGACAGGGTCGACTGCCGTTCACGCGGCCAGCCGTCATGCTCTTCCGAGTAGCCATGGAGACCGTAGTTTGTCGGATCCAGTACTTGGGAATCACGCCCCAGCGGGTCATAAGCTGAGTCATCAAACAGAATTGTAACATCATCAGCGTCGAGATCTTCATGACGATACTTGAATGACATCGTCATAAAGTGAAGCGGTGAAGAGGTAACCCGCATCGCGTAGGCATCATAATCAAAACCCGGATCGCTGCTGATAGTTACATCACCCACATTATTGCTCTTGGCGTCATTATTATCGATTTCGGTATGAACGTAGCTACCGAAAACCGCCGTATTCATCGGCAACGCCACCTGAGCTTTGATAATATGAGAATCCTTCTCGGAATCCGGGGTCGCGGCATAGATCACTTCACCATCAGATCCGTCAATCGCCATCTTTTTCTGCAATGACCCGGCTGACATATAAGTATGTGTCGGCGCGTTTGAATTCTCATCAAAAGTGCGTCGCAGGAAGGTGTAATCCAGAGTTACCAGACCTAAATGAGCGGTCGCCCCGATCTGAAAATCCTGGGTCTCTTCATCGATTTTGTGTTTATCCGCCGCCAGATGACAGCCGCCGCATTTACTCAAAGTCTTGGTCTGTTCGTAACCTTCACGCTGTTCCATCCGATATTTTGCATGAATTTTAATGAACTCGGCTCCGGGAAGCAGAAATTCATTCTCGGAAACAAATTCATCACGGACAACATAAAGATCATCGCCCCAGGAAGTATTCCGGGCTACCGCAATATTGGGTCCCATTACTTGCGGTTTATTAAAAACTGCCTTACTGGCGGCCGCAATGTAGTAAGGGTTTGTTTCTGTCATTCCGGTTGGAAACCTAAAATCAGGATCCTCATTATGGTTAACGAGGTCATCATTTTCCAACCAGTGGTTAAATTTCTGGTAACTGTTTTTAGTCCTAAAATAACGCTTCAGGTCTAAATCAAGATTGCCACCAAGATCATCTTCATTGAGAAAATTCATCCCGAAATCATATTTGACGCCGTTTTGTTCGCCGTTGACCGTCATGTCAAATGTCGGCCGGCCGCCCTGTTCGGCAGTAAGATACTCAGCCGCACCCTCGCGTGAGTCGTTAATATCGACTCCCTGAATACCAATCCCGACACTGCCCGTGGTTTGTCCCGCCCACGCAAGAACCGGTACCAGCACCAGGCAGAGGGCCAGAATCGTGTATTGTGCAATACGTTTCATAATCTCTCCTTAAATTATCTGGTTAAACCCCCGCCCTGTCCGGGAACCGTCTGGGAGGGCAGATCGCTGCCGTGAATCTGGGCATGACACTGAGTACATTTGGTAGCGTAAGCCTGAGCCCAAACATTTTTATTACCGCTGTTATAATCTTTCTCTGGAACCAAATTACCATACGGATCCTTCATTACACCCGTCGGGGTTGAAGTCCGGCCGGCGTGGAAATGCGGCTCGTGACACTGCAGGCAGAGGTAAGGTTCATTCGCTTTTTTGAGATTATTAGAAACCGTACCGTGCGGATCGTGACAGATCATACAATCATCGGAAACCGGTGAATGTTCGAAAACGAACGGGCCCTGATAACGGGCATGACAATTTAAACAGAGATCGTTAAGACGTTCATCGGTTTTCAGGTTATTAACCATTGAACCGTGATTGGCGTGACAGTCACTGCAGACCATCTTGCCCTCTTTAACCGGATGATGCGAAGGATAGTACATCTTCGCCCGCTCCAGCGCATGACACTCATAACAGAGTTCCGGCTCGGCCTTTTCCAGCGAATTTTTCGCCACCGGTGGATTATGGATTTTATGACAGCTCAAGCAACCGACATCATTCATCGGATGCGAGGTACCGGCCCAGTCGAAATGTTCACCGTCACTATGACAACGCAGACAGACCGCGGATGAAGTTCCGGCATCCAGATTTTCAAAAGCGATAATCTGTTCCGGATCCTCAGAATCCATATGCAGGCTGGCGGGACCATGGCAGGTCTCACAGCCTTTCATGCCGATCGCTGTCTCTTTGGCCAGGATCCGATCATGAATCGAGCCGCTGAAAGTTGCCACCAGTTCTTCGTGGCAGTCGGCACAAGCCTCACTCCCGGCAAACTGAGCCCCCTGAACGGGAACCGGCAACTTGAGAACGCTGGCTCTTTGATCACTCAAAGTCGTACAGGCCGTGATGGTCATCGCCAGCACCATCAGCAACCCTGCACCCAGCAAAAGCCAATTTTTCTTCATTTTCATACCCCTCTCTTCTCCCTAAGTTAAAATAGATCTTTATTTTCCGCTTATACATTCTACATAAGTTTGCATAATAAGCGGGCTTGCAAGATGCTATCCCTCACAACCAGAAACAATCAATTAAACTGCAAATCATGTTGCGCCTAAAACCCACCCCCTTTGTCAACATTAATCTCTATTTGCGAGTTAAACTGATCTTCGTTACAGACCACTCTATAAAGTTAGCTCTAGTTGATATTATTGCTCCTGTCAATAGCTAAATTAACTTATTCTTAATTTTTTGTGAAAAAAAAATTATTATTAAATTCAGATATTTATATATTCAAAAAGGCGAATTATTGGATATAAATATATCTTGTTTAATGGCGCGACTTACCCCCTTCCCAGCGGCACCTGACGGCCCCAAATCCTGGTTCCTCGAAACCCCGAAAATCGGTGTTTGCATGTGATATAATTTTTACACCAGCAGCAAATATAGTTTTCCTTGTCTTTTCCTGATTAGTTTGCTAATTAGCCGCCCTTGATTTATAATTGTAACAAAGGCCATACAGTTAACTTTCAACCATTAAGAATAAAGCGAGGTATCATTCATGGGTTTACGGATGATTGTAACCGTCAAGCAGGTTCCCGATACACACAACGTTACCGGGGAGGCCATGAAGGAAGATGGGACTGTAAATCGAGCCGCTCTACCGACAATTTTCAACCCTGAAGACCTCAATGCCCTGGAAGAGGCGTTAAAAATCAAGGAGAGAGCCGGCGGTCACGTTACCTGCATCTCTATGGGGCCGCCGAATGCGGTCGAGGTTTTGAAAGAGTGCCTCTATCGGGGAGCTGATGACGCCATTCTGGTCTCCGACCGGCGCTTTGCCGGAGCCGACACCCTGGCAACCTCATACGCGTTAAAGTGTGCCATTGAACAGACTGGTGACTATGACCTTATCCTCTGCGGCCGCCAGGCAATTGACGGTGATACGGCTCAGGTCGGACCGCAGATTGCGGAAAAACTTGAGATCAACCAGCTCACCTGCATATCCTCCGTAACTGAAATTAATGATGAATCAATCACCGCGAAACGCTCGGTCGAAGATGGTTACGAGATTGTCAAAAGCGGCTTCCCGGTACTTTTGACGATTACCGCCAGTGCCAACGAACCCCGTTCGGCCAATGCCAAGAAGGTAATGACCTACAAAAATATCGGTAAAGAGATCTGCAATTCGTCCTATGGCGAAAGTTATCTGGCAACAGAGAACTGCAGTATTTTAAGTCATATAAAAGAGTGGAACGTAGAATCGATTAAAGCCGACCCGGTTCAATGCGGTCTTTCCGGTTCACCGACCAAGGTTAAAAAGATTCAGAGTGTGGTTCTGAGCGGCTGTGAAAGCCGCCAGATAGCCAACAGCGAATCGGAGATCAACGCTCTCATGAATGAACTGGTCAGTGAAAATATCATCGGATGACAACCCACGACGAAAATAGAAAATAACAACCTGTAAGTTCCTAAAGACAGCAGGAGAAATAAAAAATATGAGTAAACAAAAAAACGTAATGGTCTTCATCGAGTCACGAGCCGGTAAAATTGCCGAAGTCAGCCTGGAGCTACTCGGGGCCGCCACAGATCTCGCCGAACAACTCGGGGTTCAGGTTGAAGCCGTAGCCGTCGGCCACAACCTCACCGATGAACTTGCCGTTTTAGGTCATCACGGCTGTCAAAGGGTCTACTATACGGATGACGCGCGACTGGCCCACTTCACCTCCATCCCGTATGCCAAAACGGTTATCAACACCATCAAGGCCCACAATCCCGGAATTGTCCTCTTCGGGGCCACAACCATGGGCCGGGATGTCGCTCCCAGAGTCGCATCCGCCTTGAAATGCGGTCTGACTGCAGACTGCACCGATTTGCAGATCGGTGAACACAAGATCAAGGATAAAATCTACAAAAATATTCTGCTCCAGATTCGCCCCGCTTTCGGCGGCAATATTATTGCGACCATTGTCTCTCCGGAAAGTATGCCGAGCATGGCGACTGTTCGTGAGGGGGTTATGAAGATGGCAGCTCCGAACCCCGGCTTGACGGTTGAGGTTGTCAATCAGGCCTGCCAACTCAGTGACGATGATTTTCTCACTGAAGTACTTGAAGTTATAAGTGAAGAGAAAGCCGTTAACCTGAAGGCCGCCCAGATTATCGTCTCCGCCGGCATGGGGGCTTCCGACCCCGAGGCGATAGAACTGGCCCGGGAACTGGCGCACGCGCTCTGCGGTGAATTAGGCTGCTCCCGGCCGGTAGTTGATTCGGGTATCCTCGACAAGGATCACCAGGTCGGCCAGACCGGAATTACGGTACGGCCCAATCTTTACATAGCCTGCGGCATTTCCGGACAGATCCAGCACCGGGCCGGAATGTCCGAGGCTAAACGGATCATCGCTATAAACAAAGACCCCCATGCCCCGATTTTCGCTATCGCCCACTACGGCATCGTCGGCGATGTCAAGGATGTCCTGAATAAGATGATTAAGGCCTACAGAAAAGCCTAAGGAGCTTATGGCTAAGTAAAAAAGTTTCGATCTTCTGCGTTATTGAGTATCGAATTTTTTATTTTGCCTTTCCGTGATCTTTTACGAGTGCATTAAGGAGTGAGTTTAAAATGGTAAACTATTATCGAGATAATGCAGATATACTCTTTCACATGGAAAACCTCGATTTAAGCCGGGTAATCGACTTAAAAGAAGACGGTTTCAAAGAAAAGGATGAGTTTCCCTACGCCCCGGTTGATCAGGCCGACGCCATGGATAACTACGACCGGGTGCTGGAGATTGTCGGTGAGATCGCCGGAGAATTTGCCGAACCCCGGGCCCGGGAGGTGGATGAAGAGGAAGCCCGGTATGCCGATGGCGAGGTAACCTACCCGAAAGGTATCCGCGAATCGATTGAACGGATCAACCAGGCTGATCTGGCCGGATTTACCATGCCCCGTAAATATGGGGGTATAAACATGCCGATTACGATCTTCTCCGCCGCCATTGAGATGATCTCCCGGGCCGATGCCTCCCTGATGCTGGTTTTCGGCCTGCAGGGGTTAAGTGATACCATCTGTAAATTCGGTTCCGAGGAACAGAAACAGAAATACCTGCCTAAATTCGCCAGCGGCGAAGTCATGGGCTCAATGGCTCTGACCGAACCTGATTCCGGGTCTGATCTTCAGTCGGTCGCCATGCGAGCCCATCAGGATGAAAACGGTACTTGGCGCCTTAACGGAGTCAAACGTTTTATCACCAACGGCTGCGGCGACATATCTCTAGTTATGGCTCGTACGGAAGAGGGATCAACCAGCGGCCGCGGACTCTCACTCTTTATTTACGAACGCGATCAGGATATGAGAGTACGAAGGATCGAGCACAAGCTCGGGATCACCGGCTCCCCGACCTGCGAGCTTCAGTTTAACAATGCCAGGGCCGAACTCCTAGGGAAACGCAAACTCGGACTGATCAAATATACCATCTATCTGATGAACGGTGCCCGCCTCGCAGTTGCCGCCCAGTCGGTCGGCATCGCTGAAGCCGCCTACCGTAAAGCTTATGCCTATGCCAATGACCGGGCTCAGTTTAAGCAACCGATTAGAAACTTTGCTGTCATCTATGAGATGCTTACCGATATGAAGGTCGCAATCGAAGCGGCCCGCTCTCTGGTCTATGAAACCTCCAAGATTGTCGACATCAAAGAGGGGATCGAAGAGCGCATCGAAAGCCATCCCGACCGGGCCGCTGATATTAAAGCTGATTTCAAGCGCTATACCCGGTTTGCCTCGCTCTTTACCCCGCTGGCAAAAAGTTCAGCCGCCGAAATGGCCAACAAGGTCACCTACGATGCCATCCAGATTCATGCCGGAGTCGGTTTCACCAAGGAGTTTGATGTCGAACGTCACTACCGCGATGCCCGCATCACCAATATTTATGAAGGTACCACCCAGCTCCAGGCGATTGCCGCCGTGGGCGGAATTGTTGCCGGGGTGGTCTCCGAAAGACTAAGCGAGTATGAAGACAATTACGATCTCTCCCAACTCGGGGAAATTTTCAAAACGGCTCAGAAGATGCGGACAAATCTGGAGATGGCAATCTCTTTTATCAAAGATAAAGGTGATTCGGTTTTCCAGGAATACCACACAAACCGTCTGGTCAATATGACCTGTGATGTTATCTACGCCTATCTGCTTTGTCGAGATGGTCTCAACTCCGAACGTAAGGTTAATATTGCAGAAATATTTATAACCAAAGCCCAGTTTCGAGTTAAATCGACTCTGGACTACATCTTCGCGGATGACTTTAATATCATCAAGCATCACCAGCAGGTGCTGGATGACTGAAGCTTAGTTTTAAGGCTTGACAAGAAAAGCGGATCAATATAATATACGGCGCTTTTTTGTTTTAAACTATCCTTATATCTTAAGGTGCGGTGCAAAACCAGATAAACCGCCCGATGCAGGCTCAGCCTGCAGATACTCAATAAAGAACAACCCTTTTTTATTATCGGAGAAAGATAATGGCTGTACCAAAAAGAAGAACATCCAAAGCAAGAAAAAGACAACGCCGTTCTCATCTGGCGATCACTGCCCCGCAGACCAACACCTGCCCCAACTGCCAGGCGATAACTGTTCCCCACCGGGTCTGTGCATCCTGTGGCACCTATAAGGGTGAAACCTTTATTGAAGTAGACTAAGCTATCCATGGTTCCCCGCCTCGAAGGTTGCACGGGTTGCACGGTAATCTACCTCTTTTCCCGTTTACAGTTATGTGAAAAAAAGTTCATAATTTGTCAACCTTCACTGAAGCAAGGTCGGCCATGAAGATTGCCGTAGATGCCATGGGCGGCGATCAGGCCCCGCAGGAGATTATCGCCGGAGCTGTGGCGGCATCCCGGGAACTCAACCTTCAGATCATTCTGGTCGGAATTCAAGATCGTATTGAGAATGAACTGGCCAAACATGACATCAAAAATCTGCCGATTTTTGTCCAACCAGCAACTGAAATCGTAACTATGGATGATTCACCCGGCAAAGCGATGCGCCGCAAACGTGACTCATCCATTGCCGTTGGTCTGCGACTGGTCCGGGACGGGCGGGCGCAGGGATTCATCTCCGCCGGGAATTCCGGAGCGACCATGGCAATCGCCATGGTCACCCTGAAAAAACTCAAAGGTATTGACCGACCCGCTATCGCCACCTGCCTGCCGACCCTGAAAAAACCTGTAACCGTCCTTGACGTCGGGGGTAATGTTGACTGTGCCCCGCTGCATCTGGCCCAATTTGCAATTATGGGCAGCGTCTACGCGCAATGGGTCATGAACCGCAAGCTTCCCAAGGTTGGACTCCTGAGTAACGGTGAAGAAGAGAGCAAAGGCAACGAATTAACCCGGGCCACCAATGACCTCTTAAAACACAGCCCTCTGAACTATGTGGGCCCGGTTGAAGGTCGGGATATTTACCCCGGCGAACTGGATGTAGTTGTCTGCGACGGCTTCGTCGGCAATATTGTCTTAAAAACCTCCGAAAGCCTGGGGATGGCCATGATAGAGATCATGCGTGAGGAGTTAACCTCCAGTACCGCCCGCAAGCTTGGAGCCTGGTTCTGTAAAAACGGTCTTATGAGCATTAAACAGCGTCTTGACTATACCGAAGTCGGTGGGGCGCCGCTTTTGGGACTCAACGGCAACTGTTTTATCGCCCACGGCTCATCCTGTCGGAAATCGATAAAAAACGGCATCCGGCTCTGTGCTGAATTTGCAGAAAAACAGGTTAATTCGCATATGCTTAATGAACTTGAGAAGAACCACGAGATCCAGAAACTTCTACCTAAAAAGAAGATCTGGAACCAGATTAAAGAGCGAATCATCACCAAGGATTCCGAAACCGATGATGATCAGGAAAATGTGGTTTAGTCGGTTTTTATTGACATTTACCCCACAAAACCTTTATAATGTAGTTTGTTTGCATAAAATGTCAGGCTCCAGGCAGACATAAGAAGCCTTGCTAATCTGATAAAGGGAGACCAAATTGGACAGCAACGACAGGAAAACTGCATTCATCTTTCCCGGACAGGGATCGCAGCATATAGGCATGGGTAAGGAGCTTTACGATAATTTTTCCGAAGCCCGTGAAACCTTTGCCGAGGCCAGTGAATCTCTGGGCGAGGATATAACCGAGATATGTTTTAACAGCCCGCCGGAAGAACTCAACCAGACGGCTAACACGCAACCGGCTATTCTCACGGCCAGTATTGCCGCCTATCGGGTTTTACGGGCCCGATTCGACATAGATCCGGTTCTCACCGCCGGCCACAGCCTGGGCGAATATTCAGCCCTGGTGGCCGCGGAGACGGTCTCGTTTTTTGACGCCGTCCGGGTCGTCAGAGCCCGGGGAATATTTATGCAGACCGCCGTTCCGGCAGGATTGGGAACTATGGCCGCGGTCATGGGCATGACGCCACCTGAAATCAGGGATATCTGCACTGAATCTTCCGATCATGACGGAGAGAAGATTGTGGAACCGGCCAATTACAACTGCCCCGGCCAGATCGTTATCTCCGGACATACCCCGGCAATTATGGACGCGGCCGAAAAAGCTCAGGAAGCGGGAGCCAGCCGGGTCGTAAAACTGCCGGTAAGCGCGCCGTTCCACTGCTCCCTGATGCAGCCCGCAGCTGAGAAACTTGCGGATCATTTCAGTGAAGTCGAGGTCAGGGAACCGCAAATACCGGTTATCTCCAACGTTGACGCCGAAACCAATTACTGCGCGGCCAATGTCCGCCAGCTGCTGACCCGACAAGTCAGCAGTGCGGTTCGCTGGGAAGAGTCGATGCTTCTGGCCATTGACCAGGGTGTTACCCAGGTTATTGAAATCGGCCCGGGACGGGTTCTGGCCGGACTCATGCGGCGGATTAACCGCCGGATTAAAACCTTTAATATCGCCACCCCCGGTGATCTTGAAAAGATAGCCGAGAGTTATACATAATGACTGACCCTTTTGATTTTACCGGCAAGGTTGCTCTGGTCACCGGCGGCACCCGTGGTATCGGCAGGAAACTGACTGAGACTCTGGCCCGTCATGGAACCCGGGTTTTTTTCTGCGGCACTAATCAGAATTTAGGCAATAAAGTTGCTGAAGAGATTAACGCGGAACTTCCTCAAAACTCTGCCAAAACCTCATTTTATCAGGTTGATGTCGCGGATTTTAATGCCTGCGGCGCGATGGTGAATGATATTCTGGCAGCGGCCGGCCAGATCGATTTCCTAATTAATAATGCCGGTATCACCCGTGACAACCTCCTGATGCGTCTGAAAGAGAGTGACTGGGATGAGGTTATGGCGGTGAATCTGAAAGGTTGTTTCAACTGCAGCAAAGCCGTTATTCGCGGCATGATCAAAAAACGCTACGGTCGCATCGTCTCGCTCTCATCGGTTATCGGACTGATGGGTAACAGCGGCCAGGCCAACTACGCTGCCGCCAAAGCTGGAATTATCGGTTTCGGCCGCAGCCTGGCCCGGGAAGTGGCCTCAAGAAACATCACCAGCAATATGATTGCCCCGGGCTATATCCAGACGGAGATGACCGAGGCTATGGATGAAAAAGCCCAGGACAAAATCAAAGAGCTCATTCCGGTAAACCGTCTGGGCACGGTTAACGATGTAAGTAATGCCGTCCTCTTTCTGCTCTCGCCTATGGCCGACTATATCACCGGTCAGGTACTGCAGGTTGATGGGGGCATGTTAATAGCGTAATAACAATTAACACCAGGCAGAGAGATCGGTTATCCCGTAACTGCCGATTAAAATTTCAGACTTAAGTCAAGGAGAACAGAATGTCGATCGAAGTAAAAATCAAAGAAATTATTGCAGAAAAATTGGGTCTTAACGATGCCGGTGAGATCAACAACGAAGCATCTTTTATCGATGACCTGGGAGCTGACTCTCTGGATACGGTTGAACTGGTCATGGCCTTTGAAGAGGAGTACGGCATTGAGATTTCCGATGAGGAAGCCGAGAAGATCACCACCGTACAGAAAGCGATTGATTTCGTTAAACAACACACAGAATAAAGCTTTCCCGGAGGTTTAGCCTTCAAAATCCAGCCCAAACAATTACAGTCAAGAATAAAAGACGCCTCTGCCTTCGGGAAAGAGGCGTTTTTTTTCTTTACAATTGCTGCTATTATCGATAGAAAGCCATAGTTTTCAAATCTATATAAACAGACGCCCTTCTGGCAGACAAAACAATCGCAAATGAGTATGTAATGGAGAGGTGTACACGTGAAACGTAGAGTCGTCGTAACCGGAGTCGGCATGGTCACCCCCCTGGGAACCGGGGTAGAAAAGAACTGGCAGCGCCTGCTGGCGGGAGAGTCGGGAATTGGCCCGATAACTCTATTCGATACGGAGAAATTTGCCACCAAGATTGCCGGCCAGGTAACTGATTTTGAGGCAACCGATTTCATGGATGCCAAAGAGACCAAAAAGATGGACTCATTTATCCAGTTTGCTTTTGCCTCCGCCGATATGGCGATGGCCATGGCGAAGCTTGAAGTGACACCCGATTTGAGCCCCCGTCTCGGAGTCTCGGTCGGGGCCGGCCTGGGAGGCCTCCCTTGTATTGAACAGTACCACAAGATTATGCTTGAGAAGGGTCCCCGGCGTGTATCACCTTTCTTTATCCCGATGATAATCGGCAATCTCGCCGCCGGCAATATTGCAATTCGCCATCAGGCTAAAGGCCCCAACATCGCAACCGTAACCGCCTGCGCTACCGGAACTCATTCGATCGGGGAAGGCATGAAGATAATTCAGCGCAATGACAGTGATGTGATGATATGCGGTGGTACGGAAGCGGCGATAACTCCTCTGGGAGTTGCCGGTTTCAACGCCATGAAAGCCCTTTCAACCAACAATGACGAACCCACTAAAGCCAGCCGTCCATTTGACCGGGATCGAGATGGCTTTGTCCCGGGCGAGGGTGCGGGCGTGCTCATTCTTGAAGAGCTCGAATTTGCCCTGAAACGGGGTGCCCCGATTATCGCTGAAGTGGCCGGTTACGGCTCTTCCTGTGACGCCTTTCACATCGCCTCTCCAGCTCCCGCCGGTGTCGGGGCGGCGGCCTCAATGGAACTGGCTTTAAACGATGCCGGATTCAGGCCGGAAGAGGTTGACTACATTAATGCGCACGGCACCTCAACCTACTTCAACGACCTTTACGAAACCCAGGCAATCAAAAAGGCTTTCGGGGAATCTGCCGACAGACTACTCATCAGCTCCAGTAAATCGATGACCGGCCATATGTTGGGCGGTACCGGAGCGGTTGAAGCAATTTACTCAATTCTTGCTATCCGGGACGGCATCGTCCCCCCGACCATCAACCTAGACAATCCCGACCCCGAATGCGACCTGAATTATGTCCCCCATAAAGCGGTGAAAGCTCCGGTCAAAAAAGCGATCAGCAACTCATTTGGTTTCGGCGGCACCAATGCGACTTTGGCCTTCTCCGCCTATTAACCCTTAAAACGCTCACAGTGATAAACTTTACTATCATCTAAAATCACCTGACGACAAGAGAAACCTGATGCCTGACAACAACCCCAAAACCCTGTTTATCGCCAGCGACCATGGTGGTTTCGCACTCAAAGAATACATCAAAGAGAATCTCAAGGGAAGAATCCAGCTTAAAGATCTGGGTACCAACTCCGAAGACTCGGTCGATTATCCTGATTTTGCTCATCTGCTGGCCGGCCAGGTTGCAGGCCTCCCTGAGGCTTCAGGAATCTTGATCTGCGGCACCGGTATCGGCATGTCGATTACCGCGAACCGCCACCGGAATATCCGGGCGGCTCTGGTCCACGACCAATTTACGGCGCGAATGGCGAAAGAGCACAATAACGCCAACATTATCGTTCTCGGCGGACGTGTGCTGGAACCGGCCGAGGCCTTGGAACTGGTGCAGATCTGGCTCGATTCTGAATACGAGAACGGCCGCCATCAACGCCGGCTGGAGAAGATCGAAAACCGCAATCTCAACTCCACCAGGGACGTCAGCGCCCCGATTGACCGGGTTGACCCTGAAATCAGCCGGCTCATCCGGCAGGAGACTGAACGGGAAGAGAGCAAGCTGATTATGATTGCTTCCGAAAACTGTGTCAGTCAGGCAGTACTCGAAGCTCAGGGCAGCGCGCTGACCAATAAATACGCTGAAGGTTATCCGGGGAAACGCTACTACGGCGGCTGCCAGTTTGTTGATCAGGTGGAGCAGCTGGCGATAGATCGTGCCTGTGCTCTTTTCGGGGCTGAACATGCCAACGTCCAGCCGCTCTCCGGTTCAAGTGCCAATATGGCCGTCTATTTCAGCGTTCTTAATCCGGGAGATAAAATCCTGGGAATGAATCTGGCTCACGGCGGCCACCTGACCCATGGCGCCTTCGTAAGTTTTTCCGGAACACATTATCAGTCATGCTACTATGGAGTTGACCAAAAGAGTGAAACCTTAGATTATGATGTAATTGAAGAAATTGCTCTGCGGGAAAAACCGAAACTGATCGTCGCCGGGGCCAGCTCCTACTCCAGAACTCTGGACTTTCCCCGCTTCCGGGCCATTGCCGACAAAATCGGAGCCATGGTCATGGTAGACATTGCCCACATCGCCGGGCTGGTGGTGGCCGGAGCCCACCCCTCCCCGGTGCCCTATGCGGATTTTGTTACTACGACCACTCATAAAACCATGCGCGGGCCCCGTGGGGGCATGATTTTATGCCGCAAGCAATACGCCGCCCGCATTGACAAAGCTATCTTTCCCGGTCTCCAGGGCGGCCCCCTGATGCACACGATTGCCGGTAAAGCGGTAGCTTTTAAGGAGGCTACGACTCCGGAATTCATCGCCACCCAGAAACAGACCGTGACCAATGCCGCATTTCTGGCCTCATGCCTGCAGAAAAAAGGTTTTCGCATCGTCTCCGGGGGTACGGACAATCATCTATTTCTGATAGATTTGAGTGATCTTCCGGTCAAGGGCCAGAGTGCCGAAGCCGCCCTGGATCGAGCCGGCATTACAATCAATAAAAACGGCATCCCTTTTGACCCCCGAACCCCGACCGACCCCAGCGGCATTCGCATCGGCACCCCGATCGCCTCAACCCGGGGCATGCGGGAGGCGGAGATGGAGATCGTCGCCGATTGTATTTCCAGTGTCTTAAAGCACCCGGAAGACAACTCGGTAATTACAGAAACTCGGGCAACCGTCCGTGATCTCTGCTCCCGGTTTCCGGTCTACAGCTACCGACTTTAAGCCTTTTACTCTCCGCCGGGATATCAACAAACGAACAAGGATACGAGAATGAATACGCTGACCGCAAAACGGCCCGACTGGCAGACCTATTTCATGGAAATTGCCGAACTTGTCGCCACTCGTTCAACTTGTCTCCGGCGTAAAGTCGGGGCTTTAATCGTCAAAGACAACCGTATCCTGACTACCGGCTATAACGGAACTCCGACCGGCATCCGGCACTGTCTCGAAAGGGGCTGCCTGCGGGACGAATTA
This sequence comes from Thermodesulfobacteriota bacterium, assembly GCA_024763535.1. GTDB lineage: Bacteria > Desulfobacterota > Anaeroferrophillalia > Anaeroferrophillales > Tharpellaceae > Tharpella. The sequence goes on along the minus strand of JANTFH010000005.1, from coordinate 49,475 downwards.
GGCATCCCCTCGGGTCAGCGCCATGAACTCTGCCGCGGCATGCATGCCGAGCAAAATGCCATAGTCCAGGCCTCCTACCACGGTATCTCAATTGAATCTGGCGATATCTACTGCACCAATCAACCCTGTATCATCTGTGCGAAAATGATTATCAACGCCGGTCTGAAGAAGATTATAATCGGCGGCACCTACCCGGACGATCTGGCAGCCGAGATGTTGAATGAAGCCGGTCTCAAGGTGGTTATTATGAACAACCAGGAAAATCCCTGAGATGAGATGCCCCTTCTGTAATTTCACTGAAGATAAAGTAATCGATTCACGCACTGCCAAAGATTCAAGCATTATCCGCCGGCGCCGTGAATGCCTCTCCTGCAACAAACGTTTCAGCACGATTGAACGGGTTGAAATAAACCTGCCGATGGTCATCAAACGTGACGCCAGCCGGGCCGCTTATGATCGCCATAAGGTTGAAAAAGGGATCCTCAAGGCCTGCGAGAAAAGGGCTGTCAGTCAAGAACAGATCGAAGAACTCCTCAATGAGCTTGAGCAGGTGCTGCTTGAGACCGGTGAAAAGGAGGTTCCGGTGGCGCTCATCGGCGAACATGTAATGGCGGCCCTGAAAAATCTGGACGAAGTGGCCTATATCCGTTTTGCCTCGGTTTACCGGCAATTCAAGGATATCAGCGAATTCATGCAGGAGTTACAGGGCCTGCTCAAACAAAATTCGAGTAAATAGGTAAACAGTATCATGCCGGCTTTCACCGACAGTGATCATGCCTTCATGCAGAAGGCCTTAAAACTCGCCCATAAAGCCGCAGGGCTGACCTCGCCCAATCCACTGGTCGGCTGTGTAATCGTGAGCGAAGGTAAAATTGTCGGCTCCGGCTTTCACCCACGGGCCGGAGAGCCGCATGCTGAGATTTTCGCCCTGCGTGAGGCCGGAGACCGGGCCCGGGGAGCTGATCTCTATGTTACTCTGGAGCCCTGCAACCATCAGGGTCGGACGCCGCCCTGTACCGCCGCCATAATCGAAGCCGGTATCCGCCGGGTAGTTATTGGAACGAAAGATCCCAATCCTGAAGTAGCCGGCTCAGGAGCCGCATTTCTACAGGCCTCCGGGATTAAGGTTGAGATCGGGCTTCTGGAAGAAAAATGCCGGAAAATGAATGAATTCTGGAATAAGTTCATCACGACGAAACGCCCCTTTGTCACCCTTAAAGCCGCCGCCAGTCTGGATGGGCGGATTGCCACCTACAGCGGCCATTCACAATGGATCACCAATGAAAAATCACGCCACTATGTCCACCAGCTCAGGGCCTCCCATGACGCCATTCTGATCGGCATCGGCACCCTGCTCAAAGACAACCCCCGCCTGACGGCCCGGCTGCCCGGCGAAACCCCGCGTAATCCGTATCGAATCATTGTTGATTCAATGCTCCGCACCCCTCTGGACTTTAAAATTTTCGGCCCCGACGGCAATGCCAAGGTGCTCCTGGCAACCAAACAGCACGAGCCGGAAAAACTTGCTCCCTACCGAGAACTGGTTCGTGATATCCTGATTCTGCCCAGCAATAATCTGGGTCAGCTTGATCTGAAAGAGCTGATGAGAGTTCTGGCACAAAGAGGGATTGTTTCAGTCCTGATCGAGGGGGGCTCGGAGATCAACGGCTCCGCTCTTGACAACCGTATTATCGACAAGGTATGTTTCTTCTACGCTCCGATCCTGGTCGGCGGCCGCGGCAGTCTCGGGATGATCAGCGGAAAAGGGGCCAACACTATTGATATGGCAGCCAAAATCACCGATGTAACAATCCGCAGATTCGATAATGACATCTGTGTTGAAGGCTACCTCAAACAAACAGGATAAGGGAACTCGTTAATGCCCGACCTGCTGAAAACCACTGCTTTATCCCTCTTAAAAATCCCATCCCTGCTATACACGCTAATTATGAGCATCCGCAACCTGGTGTATGATCTGGTTCCGGGCTTGAGTCACGAGATTGATCGTCCGACAATCTGTGTCGGGAATCTTACCTCCGGCGGCACCGGGAAGACCCCGATGGTTGCTTTTCTGGCCGGCTATTTTCAAAGCCTGGGACTCAGGGTCGCAGTTCTTTCGCGCGGTTATGGACGAACAGACAAAAATAGTCAGGTAATTATTACGGCCAATTCCGATCTCCACGAATTGAGACCGGATAAAATCGGAGATGAGGCTTTAATGCTCCATAGACAGTTGCCGGATATTGCCCTGGTTCTGGATAAAAACCGGGTGCGCGGGGCTGAAGCCATCAGCCGGAGGAACCTGGCCGATATAATTGTTCTCGATGACGGTTTCCAGCACCGGCGTCTGCGGCGGGATTTCAATATCGTAATGATCGACAGTCAGCAGGTTTTCGGCAACCAATGGCTGTTACCGGCCGGCCCCTTGCGGGAGCCGTTGAATGGACTCTGCCGGGCGGATGCGGTCATCTTTAATAAATTCGATCAGTGTCACCCGGAATTTTACGCACTGGCAGCCGGGGTTCTCAACTACATCAGCCCGCAAAGAGTCTTCATATCTGTTTATCACTACCGAAGATTCACGGCACTTTCCGGTGAACAGAGTCTGTCTCCAGCCGAAATGCATAAGCTGAACCCCTTCTCTGCAGTTTCGGGACTGGCCAATAATGACTATTTTCTCAAACAGCTCAAGGCCACGGGATTTAAGCTCAAAAATTCCCTCTCATTCAGGGATCACCATGTCTACAGCGACCGCGATATTAGTGAAATCAAAGACCTCTGCCGGGATTCTCACCTGCTTACCACAGCTAAAGACGCGGACAAACTTAAGTCCGTCATTAAAAAAGATGATAAATTACGGCGGAAAATCTGGATTGCCGAAGTTGAACTTAAACTTGAAGATAAGAATCGTTTTCTCAAGTTGATACGCGACACGGATGTTATCCGCAGGAAATAACCCTGACCAATAAAAGCTGTGCTTGAAACCTATGTCTGAAACCACACCCCAGACCGCTACCGATAATGGAGCTGTCTTCCTGGATCGGGACGGTACAATTATCCGAGAGGTTGACTATTTGAGCCGGCTAGAGGAGATAGAGATCCTGCCCGGAGCCGCGGAAGCGATACTGAAACTCAACCGGCGGCAGATACCGGTTATCCTGATAACCAACCAGTCCGGTGTCGCCCGCGGCAAGATCTCCGAAGAATTTGTCAATAGGTCGCATCTGCTCTTGAACCGGTTACTGGCCCAAAAAGGGGCTCACATCGACGATTTTTTTTACTGCCCGCACCATCCTGATGTCGGCCGGGCCCCCTACAGGAAAACCTGCAACTGCCGCAAACCGGCTCCGGGCCTGCTTTTTCAGGCATCATCCCGCTACCATCTCAAACTTGAAAAATCTTTCGTGATCGGGGATAAATTAATTGATGTGGCTCTGGCGCATAAGGTCAAGGCCCGGGGAATTCTGGTCAAGACCGGCTACGGGGATCAAGAATCAAAACTAATCGAGACTTCCGGAATCAACCCGGAAATGATCTGCCGTGATCTAAATGAGGCGATAGACTGGGTTCTCAATATCAGGAAGGAGAGATTTTAAGTTGCAAAATTTTTTAGCTGATTTAAGTGACCGAATGAGTTTAGGTGCTTTCAACTGCGCCGGCATCCTGTTCAACCTGCTGCCTCTGACGGAGGCCCACAAACTGGGTCATCAACTGGTACGTCTCTGGCTGATTTTTGATCGGCGGCATCGACGGGTAATCGAAAAAAATCTGGAAATTGCGCTTAACCTCAAACCCGGCAGCCGGGAATCGTTAGATCTTCAAGCAAAAATCACGCAGCAGCTGGGATATAACCTGTGTGAACTCTTCCTGCTCAGGAGCCCCGGCTATCGCCGGCTTCTGCTGCAAAATCTTGAGGTAACCGGACTTGAGCACCTGCATTCTCTTAAAACAGACAACTCCGGGGCTGTTCTGGTCTCCGCCCACTTAGGCAACTGGGAGTTGTCGGGTCTCTTCTCAGAAGTAATCAATAAACCGATTGCCGGCGTGGCGAAACCCCTGAAAAAGAAACCGCGACTCTATGCCGCCATCAAAAAAACCCGGGAAGATATGGGATTTACGATACTGGATAAAAAAGGGAGCGCCGGAGCCCTGGCCCGCAGATTGAGAAAAGGCGGGATTGTTGCGTTGCTGATCGATCAGCGGGTAAGGCGGGATTACCGTATCTGGGCCCCGTTTTTCGGGCATCAGGTTGCCACCATCCCCTCACCGGCAGTTCTGGCGCGACTGAGCGGCTGTCCGATAATTCCGGTTTTTGTCAACAGAATCCGACCACTGCATCACCGTTTTACGATAAAAAAACCGATATTTGTCCCGAAAACCGGCGACAACCGTGAAGTGGTGGCAGAATATACCGCACACCTGAACCACATCATAGAAGAACAGATCTTAAGCAACCCCTCCCAGTGGTTCTGGCCGCATAACCGCTGGCGGAAGATAAAGCCTCCGGAGAAAACCGCTTAACTTCGGTTGATCAGCCAACCCAGACGATAAAAAAACCTACGCCGGATGCGGCCGCGACCAAGTTTCCGGTAAAGAGCAGCGTACATTCGGGTCTCTGGAGCATAGGCCATAAGAAAGGCACTCCAGTCGGATTCAGTCAGACGACCGCCCCTATGAGAATACTTTTCCAGTGAACGCCGGAAACGCTTGAGATTCGCCAGTCGGGAACGAAACGTAAGCGGTGCCGCAAACTCTCCGGCTTTGTCAAAATCGATAAACCAGGGTTCACCGGCGGCACTGACCAGGATATTTTTAACGTGCATATCGGTATAGAAGATACCGTGTTCATGCAGTTTTTTCAGATAAGAACCAATCTTGAAAAAAAGCCGCAGACGAGTAAGGCTGTCGGCCGACTCCAGGAATTCCGGCAGAGTCAAACTGTCCGGCAGTTTCAACGTCACAAAATAACCACCGACAAAAATCGTTTTTTTCTCTTTTCCGACAACAATCACGGCCACCGCTTCCGGCACCGGCACACCCAGCCGCGCGACATGATTGTGAATCTTCAGTTCCGCCAGGAAACGAGCCGGTGTGAAAAATCGGGCCCCGGTGAAGAAACGCCACCAGCCGCCGTGCCGATATTGGCGCACCACTATCGGCTTAGATGAGCGATAGTCGGAGAAACAGAAAATCCCACCCCGACCCGCTTCCGCCGAGCGTTGGTCAAGTCCCCTGCCAAGCCGCAAATCGGCCACTATTTCAGGCCAGAGAAACCGGCCTCCGGTAGAATTTATATCTTGTTCAGAAGTAAAGACGGAGCAGGACTGCCCCTCCAGAATAAAGCTTGTAACCGCCAGACCCTCTGCCGACGGAAATTCACTCGCCATTGTCAACCCAGGGATCCTTAAGCTTGTCTGAAACCAGTGGTTTAATCATTTTCACGTTCTCAACTCCGGTCACCTGACGAATGAAATCGATAATCAGACTTAAATCAAGCTTGGCGATCTCCTTAACACTCATACCCTGGCAGTCAAGCTGACCGCCGGCCACCTGGTTGTGGCCGCCGGCCGTGCCGCCATTTCTCTCCAACAACTCCCGCACCACATTTCCAGCCCGGGCCCGATGACCGGCTGCCCTGAGTGAGATAATCAGTTTCCCCTTGTAAAAAGCCGTAACTATCGACCAGCTCATACGTTCGTGCAGCAACAGGAAATCTGCAACCTCGGCCACAACATCGGGGTTCTTAATCGGTCCAAGACGTGACCCGATTATCTGGCGATAGTAAAAAGCATTATCCACAGCTGCCCGGGTATGAATGAAATGCTCCCGGGGCCGGCGGCTGAATTCAATCTGAGAGAGCCGCCGCATATTAACCAGAGGCACCAGCTCATTATAAACCTTACGATCCTGAAGGCTTGCATCCCGGCCCAGATGCTGGGTTTCTGAGATGATACCATAAACCAGAGCGGTCGCCAGAGACGATGAAATCGGCACCTTGAGACACTGCATGTACTCAGTTACGATGGTGGTACAGGAACCATAGCCGGTGCGAATATCGACAAAAGGAGTCTCGTGCAGAAGAGTACGGGTAGTACGCTTGCGGGGATGATGATCGATAACAATTGCCGGGATTTTATCCTTGGGCAACACATTATTGCCGGCATTAGGCTGCGTATCTACCAGAGCATAGACAACCCCGTCCCGGCCGCGAATTCGGCCAAACGGCACTGCCTTATAGGGCAGAAAACGCATCATCGTCCGATTCTCGGAACGGCCGACAATCCCACCGTAGGCAATCTGAACCCGACACTCAGGATCAAGCAAACCGATCACCGCCGCCAGGCCGCAGGCGGAAGCAAAAGCGTCCGGATCCGGATTGTTATGGGTCAGGATCACCAAACGGGAGCTACCGTTTAATGCCGTCAGCAGACGCTGTCCGAGATCGGCAATCATTTCATCGTTACAATCTTTCATTATCTGCAAGCTCTTTCTCAAAACCTAATCCAGCTCAGTTAAACTGAGTACTGCCAATACATTCAGCTCTATTAACACACTCTGGCACAATCTATCAAGGGGCAAACCGAGTGGCTTCCGTTGCCTTGCAGAAATGAGTTTTGGCCTAGCTCGCAGGCTGGCCGCGACTCAACCGGAAGTAGCATACTACAATAAGCTTGATATTATTCAATTAAATTGCTATAACAGCGTTTAATGAGGCAGTTTTAAGAATTCCGACAGCGCCGCAAACCACTATTTTGAGAGATTTTTCAGACCTTGCAGAACGACGATATTATCGAACGACTCGGCAACCTTGAAGACATTCCTCCGTTACCATCACTTGCCAGTCAAGTTATCAATACCTGTTTTGACGATCTCGCCGACTTCCACCAAATGGCCGATCTCATCAGGCAGGATCCGGTGCTCTCGGCCCGTATACTGACCCTGATCAACTCCCCGACCTTTGCCCTGAGCACCGAAGTCAAGGATCTCAGCCACGCCATCTCCCTGCTGGGGAAAAATCAGGTTCGCAACCTGGCTCTAAGTGTAACCATCTTTGACACCTTCACCCATGCCGGAAAAAAACGGGAACAGGAGATGGCCGCTTTCTGGCAGCACTGCGTCGCCTGTGCCTACACCAGCGAAGCCCTGGCCCGCAAGCTGAACTATCCGAAGCCGGAAGAGGCCTTCGTCGCCGGTCTGTTGCATGATGTCGGTAAACTCATAGCTTATCACCGCCTGGAAAAGGAATACAAGCAATTTATCTCCCGGCTTAAAGGTTTCAATCCCGACGATCAGCCCCAGTGGCCGCAGCTGGAACTGGAGAAAGAGATTCTCGGAGCGCCGCACCATCTGATCGGTAAATGGGTAACCGAAGCCTGGAATTTCCCCGAACCGATAATCGAGGCGGTCTGGCTCCACCATCAACCCCCGGTGGAACCCCGGCAGGAAGTTCCCTCCCTGCCGCTCCTGATTCGCCTGGCCGATGCCATCTGCAACCTTTACAATCTGGGTTCGAGCTATTTTGTCAACCATGAACTTGACTACTCAACTTCAACCCCGTATGCCCGTACGGTTGAATCATTAAGAATTTTTTTCCGCATTGATCCTGACGATCTGGTCGACATCTACCACACCGTTGACAATCGTCTCCATGAATTCGGCAACTGCCTGCACACGGTCGACAATGAGCTCTATTTTGCGGCGATTCACAAAGCCAATCGGGAACTGGGGCGGCTCAATCTCGAGCGGGAGAAGACGCTGGCCGAACTGGAACTGAAAAACCGTCTGCTGGAGGGTCTGGCCGCCTTAAATCAGAGAATCGCAACCCGACCCAAAAGAAGTAATCTGATCAATGAGATCATCACCCAGACTCTGGAACTGAGCCGGAGCCGGATGGGTTTTGCCTGCTGCGGCCTGGGGCCGACCGAAACCGGTTCAGCCTGCTGGCTGGGACGTTTCGTAGGGAAAACCTTTTCCGACCAGGATCTACTGCAGGATCTACCGCTCCTGGGAAAAGCCGACACCATTCCCAGCCGGGCCGGAGTCTTAACTGTACTGAAACGCCTGCTCCTGAAAAAACCTGAGGCTTTGCTGCGTAACAGCCGGATTACTCCCTTAAAGGAGTATCCTTCCATTCTTATCGTTCCCATCGGCGGTAAACAGCTGACCATCAACCCGGTAATTCACGGACAGCTTTTTATCGATTGCCAGCAGCTGGAGCGCTGCGGTGTCGGCAGAACTATCCTGCTGGAAGCTCTGGCCCGTTTTGCCGACGGCATAAGTGAACTGATCGAACGCTACCAGATGAGCGAACAGCTCTCGGGCCAGGCTGAATCGATCACCGAGCTGAACCGGCAGAGTGAAGCGATGTATCACGACCTGCTGCTCTCCCATCGCCTGGCAACGGTCGGCCGTCTGGCCGCCGGAGCCGCCCATGAGATCAACAATCCCCTGACTGTAATCTCCGGTCAACTGCAGATTTTAAGAGCCAAAGCGGAAAGGAACGGTAAGACCGACGAGACCAATCTGAAACGTTACAACAGCATGCTCGGCAAAGTCGACAAAATTTCCCGTATCACCAGAGACCTGCTGGCTTACGGCCGGCCGCAGAAAGCCCAGACAAAATCGGTCACTCTGCAAAGTGTGGTGGAACAATCGGTTGAGGCCGTCAACCACCGTCAGGGTTTTGCCAACATCACTTTCAACCTCAACATTCCGGAGAATCTCCCAAACCTTTTGGTAGACCCGCAACAACTTGATCAGATATTCGTCAACCTCCTGATCAACGCTCAGATGGCCATGCCGGAAGGCGGCATAATCACGATCAATGCCACCTCCATAACGGAACAGAAGCGGATAAAAATTGATATAAAAGATAGCGGCTGCGGCATAAGTCCGGAACATCTACCAACCATTTTCGACCCCTTCTTTACCACCCGGGGTCCGAATAAAGGCAGCGGTTTAGGGCTTTCGATCGTGCATACGCTGATAGATGCCAACAACGGCAGCATCGAAGTCCAAAGCGTTATCAATCAGGGCTCGACCTTCTCAATTTTTCTGCCCATGACTTAGCCCGGCCTCAAACCATGACAAACCCGCACCCAACCCCGGCAACGGTCCTGAAACAGTACTGGGGGCACAGTAATTTCCTCCCTTTGCAGAAAGAGGCAATTGGTCTGGTTCTTGAGGGCCGGGATTCACTGCTGGTACTGCCCACCGGCGGCGGCAAATCGGCCTGCTTTCAAATCCCCGCCCTGGTCCACAAGCGCCTGGCCCTGGTGGTCTCACCTCTGATCGCGCTGATGAAAGATCAGGTCGACAGTCTCAACTTAAACGGGGTGACTGCGGCCACTATCAACAGCTCCATGACGACCGAGGAAAAACTCCAGGTTACAAAACAACTCAGAGAAAAGCGCCTGAACCTGCTCTATCTCTCCCCGGAGAAACTGGCTCAGGAGAGCAGTTTAAGATTCCTGAAATCCCTGGATATAAGTTTTATAGCCATTGATGAGGCTCACTGCATCAGTCAATGGGGGCACGATTTCCGCCCGGATTACCGCCAGTTGAAAGATCTGCACCGCCACTTTCCCAAGGTCTCAATTCACGCCTACACAGCTACGGCAACCCCTGAAGTCCAGCAGGATATTGCCATCCAGCTGGGGCTTAAAGATCCGGCCTTTCTGGTCGGCTCTTTCGACCGCCCCAATTTAATTTATAAGGTCAAGCGCAAGAGCGCCCGTCATTTTGATCAGATTACGGAGGCTTTAGAACACCACCAGCAGGAATCGGGCATCATCTACTGTCAAAGCCGCCGCGAGGTGGAGAGGATCACGGACCGTCTGCGGGAAAAGGGGCTGGCTGTCTGGCCCTATCATGCCGGCATGGCCGATGCTGAACGCAAAAAGAGTCAGGAGGCCTTCATCAATCATGAATCCGGAATCATGGTTGCCACCGTCGCTTTCGGCATGGGCGTCGATAAATCGAATATCCGTTTCGTTATCCATAGCGGTATGCCCAAGGCTCTGGAAAACTACCAGCAGGAGAGCGGTCGGGCCGGACGTGACGGGCTACCTGCCGAATGCCTGCTCTATCACAACAATGCCGATCTCAAACGCTGGTACCAGACCCTGAATGAGAACCAGAACGGAACTCACCCGGAAGGTTTTACCGGGGCGGCCCGTTCCCTGAAAGCCATGACCAGCTATGCCCACGGCATAAATTGCCGCCATAAGACCCTGGTCAGCTACTTCGGGCAGAGACTGGATGACGGCCCCTGTAACCACTGCGATATCTGCCTGAATGAGATGGTTGCCGTGGAGGATCCCTTAATCTGCGGACAGAAGATTCTCTCCAGCATTCTGCGGCAGGGTGAAAATTTCGGGCTCAACTACAGCGCCCAGGTGCTTAAAGGTTCAAAAGATCAACGGATACTTGCCAACCAGCACGACCGCCTCTCAACCTGGGGAATCCTGAAAAAAGATAGTCTTACCCAGATCAAAACCTGGCTCGAGCAGCTTATCAGTCAGGATTTTCTGACCCGGACCGCAGAATACCAGATTCTGCAACTCACTCCGGACGGGCGCAGACTTTTACAGGGTAAAATGACCCCGACCCTGACCCGCATCAAGTCTGATTTACAAATCAAGACCCCGGCTCAGGGAGAAGACAACTTAAACGAAGCGGAGTCGGCCCTGTTTTCAGATCTGCGAAAATTGCGCTATGAACTGGCCGGCGCCCGCAAAGTCCCGCCCTATCTGATCTTCAGTGATGCGGCACTTAATGATATGGCCCGCCGGAGACCGACAGACCCCGAAACCTTCAGCCTGGTCAAAGGAGTCGGGGAGATGAAACTTAAGGATTTCGGCGAGATCTTTACCCGCCGGATCAAACAGTTCTGTAAGGAACATCAGCTTAATGAAAATTGTGCGATCTCCGCAACAACCGCAGCCGTAAATACCAACAGCCGCCGGAAGGAGGCAGGCCAAAGATGAGATCAGTGATCTACATAAACGGAGCGCTCATCCCCGAAAACGAGGCCGTAATCTCGCCCTTTAATTCTGGGTTTCTCTTCGGCGAAGGCCTGTTTGAAACCATCCGGGCGGATAACGGCTCACCCTTCGGGCTGCCGGAGCACCTTGAACGGATGCGCTCCGGCCTCAGACAACTTAATCTGAAAATCCCTGACGAGTTCGACCGAATCACAACGATCATAGCGGATCTTTTACACAACAATCAGCTTTTAGACAAAAGTGCCGTCATAAAATTGATCTGCAGTCCGACCGACCCCGGCCGAGCGATTTCAGCCATGACATCGACGTCTCTGATCATCAGAACCACTGCGCTCAAGCTTGATGAGATCGAAAAACGGCAGCGGGGAATGCAGGCCCTGATTTTACCCTGGCGACGAAACCGCGCAAACCCCCTGCTCAAAATAAAAAGTCTAAATTATCTGGAAAATCGCTACGGGCTCAATGATGCCAGAAGCGCGGGTTTTGATGAAGGAATTTTTCTTAATCAGAATGAAGAACTCTGCGAAGGAACCTTTTCCAATATCTTTCTCATCCGCGGCAATGATCTGCAGACCCCGCCTCTTGACGCCGGCATTCTGCCCGGAACCACCCGGGCCCTGATTCTCCAAAGGGCCCAACAGGCTGGAATCACGTGTCAGGAGACCCCGCTTTTCGTAAACGACCTGAAACTGTGCGACGGAGCCTTTCTCACCAGTTCGCTGATGCGCCTGGCACCCCTCGCCGGGATTAATCAGATAAACTTCAACCTCGAAAAAAGCTTACCCCTGCGCCATAAACTGCTCACTTTTTTTCAATAAATTATCAATGGCGTCCGGTTTAGAGAGCCTGCGACCCGAGCTTAAGAGTTATTTCCTTTCACTTCTTACGCTCCATTTCTGTTTTTCCAGCGCTTATTACGCTGAAATCGCTAAACTCGTTCGTGCCTCACTCAAACAATCGCAATTTCCGCCGCTCCATTCGCTGGGAAAAACAACGAAATTACGCGAGACGTTACAGAAAACAACCCTTAATCTCTAGTTTTAGGGCAGGCAATGCTATAACCTGGTAGCACTTATAAATTACCCATAAAAAAAGCAACGGCCGATTGCAGCCGTTGCTTTTTTGTTTTTACCCTGCAACAGTTCTCTTTTCTATTTTTCCCAAAATGGAATCGGAGCCTTGTCAAATGAGGAGTCATGGTTCTTGTCTGCGGCCAAGTCCTTCTCAACTTTAACTCCATTTTTATCAGCCGGGGCTTTACGCCAGAACGGAACCGGAGCTTTACTGAAGGAATCGACCTTCTCGGATTTCACCGGGGCCGCTTTAAGCACCGGTTTCGGCGACGCTTTCTGCAACTGTTCAGTGTGGTTGCGATGCATCGTCCGCCAGAAGGGAATCGGAGCTTTATCAAAGGATGAATCCTTCACCGCAGGCTTAGCGGCGGATTCTTTAACTTTAACCTCAGCTGCCGGTTTCTGCAGAGCCGCCAGACTCGCCTGCAGGGCCGCCACTTTTGCCTGTAAAACTTTGACTTGAGCCTCCAGCGACTGAATTTTTGTCTGGCTCTTTTTAACCTGGACGGCAGCCGTTTCCGGCTGTGGAGCAGCCGAGATATAATAGAACCAGAAGGCCGCCAGGCAGAGGAGGATAACAAACATAGGCAACGTGCTGAAACTGCCTGATTTAGACTCTTTTGTATTGCTGCTTACGGTTTTATTGGGGGTCATTTCAATTTCGCCTTTTTCTGCCTTCAGGTTTTCGGTTTCGGGTTCCAAGATATCTTTCTCCGGCTGCGGTTTTGCTACTGCGACCTCGGGCTCCGGGGTCTTGACAACCGGCTTTTCGGTTTCCTGAACCGGGGTTTCCGGTTTCGTTTCCGCCACAACTTTGGCGTCCGGCAGCGGAGCGGCTGTCCGGGCTGGAGTTCCCGCATCCGGTTTCACTTCAGGGTTCACATCCTTCAACCCTGCGGCACTGAAAAAAGCGGCCATTTTCTCCTTATCGACTTCACTCACTTTTGCAGTTTTGGCAACCATCTTCTCGCGTACAGCCCCGGTACCTGACGGTTTTACCGTTTTGGTCGGCCGGCTGCCACTTTTTGCTGATTTGGCCTTTTTTACACCCTTTTTCTCTTTTTTAGTTGTCATCCAAACAACTCCTTATAAACATTCTGATAATCTTCACGAGCCCGGGATTTACCTCCGAACTCAACTATAGTCTGTTGGCGGCTGGATGCCTGCTGGATCTTGGTATCAATTCGTACCGGCGGCAGCACCAGATCACCATAACGCTCATTAAGGGCCGCCAAAACATCTTTGCTGACATTAACCCGCTTATCAAAAAAGGTAGGCAGAATACCGCAGACCTTAACCTCTTTCTCAAAATACTCTTCAATCATCTGCAAATTTTCAAAAACCTGACCGGCCCCGACCATGGCCAGATAGTCCATACTCACCGGCAAAAGCAGTTCATCGACAAACACCAGGGCATTCTGGCTCAGGATCGAAAGTGAGGGGGAGCAGTCGAGCAGAACCACACTGATGTCGGGAATCACCTGATCAATGTCAGCCAGAGCTCTTTTTAAGGCCTCTTCCCGACGCGGCCGGGTTACGAGAACGGTCTCACAGGCCGCAACCGTCCGATCCGAAGGCAGACAGTAAAGATTCTCACGCACCTCAACCAGGCAATCAGCCAGAGGCTTACCGTCGACCAGAAGGTCGTAAAGGGAATTATCGTTCTCCAGGCCGAAACTCTCGGCAATATTCCCCTGAGCATCAAGATCGACGACCAGCACCTTCCTGCCGGCAACCGCCAGGCAATGGGCCAGAGAGATAACGGTTGTTGTCTTACCGGTACCGCCCTTAAAATTCTGACAGGCAATTTTGCGCACCTTGAATAAAACCTCCATCCCGAATTACTGCGAGCTCCTTTGAAAAAACAGGATTCTAAAAGTCGCCTGCAGTCAGAAGAAACCGTCGTCGGACTTCTAGCAAATGCCCTTTCAAATTGTCAAGTTATTTCCCCGTCACAAACCCTTGAACCGGGCAGTTACAAACTCACTACCTTGGCTTCGAGCAGTCCATCAATTTCAAGCAGGGCATTAAGAACTTCCTGAGTGATCTGGTTATCAACTGAAACAAATGAAACGGCTTTGCCGCCTTTAATCCGGGAGAGATTGAAACCGGCGATATTTACCCCATAGTTACCGAGTACCGTCCCGACCCCGCCGACAATTCCCGGCTTGTCGACATTTTTGAAGTAGAGATAGGTTCCGGCGGAAACCATCTCCAGACGAAACTGGTCAAGCATCAGGATTCGCCCCTGATCATCACCGAATACGGTACCGGCAACCATCATCTCTTCAATATCAGTTTTAACTTTGACGACAAAAAGGTCGTTCATATTGGCAAAGCTGCTCTTTTTTGACTCATAAACTGCCAGATTTCGCTCCCGGGCAAGATAGGGAGCATTGATAAACGAAACCGTCTCAGGAACACTGCGCTCCATGAACCCTTTCAGGGCCGCACTGCTGAAAGGCTGAAAATTGAAAGGCGAATCGAAAACCCGTTCACCGAAATCTTCAATAAATTTACTCCCCACCATAATCATCTCGATCTGCTCGGCCCGGCCGTTAACCACCTGTGCAGCCAACCGGCCCATCGCCTCGGCCAGATCAAAGTAGTGCCGCATATCACCCGGCAGTTGAGCCCGCATATAGGGAATATTAACCGCGTTTTCATAAGAGCGGTCATTTAAGGCGTTAACCACCTGTTCGGCGATAATCACGGCCACCCCTTTCTGACCTTCGGCCGTATTCGCCCCTAAATGCGGGGTCACAAAAACATTATCAAGTTCTAAAAGAGGATGTTCACCCAGGGGCTCGCGACTAAAAACATCGACGCCGGCGGCAAAAACCTTACCGCTTTTCACCGCCTCATAAAGATCATTTTCATTGATAATCCCGCCCCGGGCGCAATTAACAAGCACCACGCCGTCTTTCATTTTGGCAATCTCGGACGCCTCTACCATATTCTTGGTTTCATCGGTTAAAGGCGTGTGGAACGTAATAATATCACTGGCTGTCAGCAATTCATCCAAAGTTTGACACAGGGTTACACCATGAGCCTCAGCTTTGGCCTTTTTAACGTAAGGATCATAAGCGACGACCTGCATACCGAAACCTTTGGCCCGGATCGCCACATTACCACCGATCCGACCCAGACCCACTATCCCCAGGGTCTTACCGTAAAGCTGGATACCCATATATTTCTTACGATTCCACTCCCGGTTTTTCAGCGAGATATTGGCCGCCGGAATCTTGCGGCAGGCCGAAAGCATCATGCCGATAGTTAACTCGGTCGCCGCAATCGTGTTTCCGGTCGGGGCATTCATAACAATAATCCCCTTGATACTGGCAGCTTCAATATCTACATTATCAAGACCGACCCCGGCCCGGCCGATTATTTTTAATCTACCGGGATTTTCAATCAAATCAGCGGTCACTGTGGTGCCGCTGCGGGTAATGATGGCATCGTAATTACCGATGATCTGCTTCAGCTCAAGCACATCTATTCCAACCTTTATTTCAACTGTAACTGAGCTGTCTGCTGTAAGAATATCGATCCCTTCTGAAGCGATATTATCGGTTACCAGAACCTTGAATTTTGTCATAATGATACCTCATCCGGATTTCTATTTTTTCAACTGCCCCTAAAATCAGCAACTAACAGACCGTGAAAAAAAGAGCAAGCGTTTTATGGGCAAAAAATTTGCCGTAAATTGATTAAAAACTTGACGAATCGGGCCCCAACCTGTTAAGGCGAATGGCCTTAAAAAAATAAACATTTAACTACTCTTGGAGGAGACCGTCATGAAAAAAGTTTCAACTTTGGTTCTAGCCCTGTTTCTATCCTGCATGATGTTCGGTAATGGCCTGGCCGCCGACACCATCAAAATCGGTTTCAACATCCCCTTGACCGGCGAGATCCCAAAGGTCGGTGAGTCCTCAAAATTTGCCGCCGAAATGCTGAAAGCCGATATTAACGGTCAGGGAGGATTAAAGGTCGGTGACAAGAAATATAAACTGGAATTCATCTATGAAGATAATGAATCGAAAGCCGAATCTGCGGTAGCCGTAGCCCAGAAACTGATCGACCGTAACAAGGTTCTGGCAATTATCGGTCCGAACTCCAGCAAACAGGCGGTTCCGGCCGGCGAAATTGCTGACTTAAACCAGACCGTTATGGTCTCACCCTGGTCCACCAACCCCGATACTACTTTAGATCGCCCTTACGTCTTCCGCGCCGCTTTTCTTGACCCCTTCCAGGGGCCGGTGGCCGTAGATTTCGCTATGGAACAGTTCAAGGCCAAAAAAGCAGCTGTCCTTTATGCCCTGGCAAACGATTACAGCAAAGGTCTGGCTGAGATTTTCAAAGCCGACTTTGAAAAGAAGAACGGTAAAGGTTCGGTAGTCGCTTTTGAAAGCTACGGCGACAAAGATCAGGATTTCAGCGCTCAGCTGACCAAAATTATTGCTTCTAAACCGGATTTTATCTTTCTCCCCAACAACTATAATGAAGTCGCTCTGACGGTCAAACAGGCCCATGATCTGGGCTGGAAGGGGCCGTTTATGGGCTCTGACGCCTGGGGTTCAGCTGAACTTATGAATCTCTGCGGCGATGACTGCATCGGCCAATATTTCTCAACTCACTACGCCGCAGCCGGAGCTAAAGGCGCAACCAAAAAATTTATCGACCGCTACAATAAAAAGTATGGTTATATCCCGGATGATGTTGCGGCCTTGACCTGGGATGCTACCCGGCTGGTTCTTCAGGCGCTTCAGGAAGGCGGCAAATTGAGCGGTAAATTACGTAAAGACCGCAAAGCTCTGCGGGAGTCAATGGCCAATATTAAGAGCTTTGCCGGCATCACCGGCAACATGAGATTTGATGATCAAGGTGACCCGATCAAATGTGCCGTGGTCGTCCGAATCAATGAAAAAGGGGAATTTGTTTTCACCAAGTCGGTATGTCCCTAACCACATCTATTCAGCAACATAAGCAGGGAGCACAGAGCTCACAGAAAAGTTTTCTGCCGGCCTCTGTGCCCCCTTGCTTTTTAAAACCACGCTTAACCGGTTGCCGACCAATCCATGCCAACTTTTCAACTGCTTATTAGATCATTACAAAGTCGTGCTTGATACCTTTTTACAAAATCTGCTCAATGCCATGCAGTGGGGAAGTTTTTACTCCCTGATTGCTTTAGGTTACACCCTGGTTTACGGGGTTTTAAGACTGATCAACTTCGCTCACGGCGATATTGTCATGGTCGGGGCCTATATCGCCTTTTTTATCTCCAGTGCCCTGCTCGGTAAATACGGCATGCCCCAGGTCATGCCGGGATGGGCGGTTCTGGCTTTAACCATTCCCCTGACCATGGTGCTCACTTCACTGGTCGGGGTCACGATCGAACGTATTGCCTACCGTCCCCTGCGACGTAAGGGAGCCCATCGTCTCTATGTTGTGATTACGGCTTTAATGGCCGGGCTGGTTCTGGAAAACGGGAATTTACTACTGCTCGGTGCGAGCCGTAAAAAATTCCCCGAGATGATCGACAAGGTCGTCTATAAATTCGGCGCTATCTATGTTACCAACCTGAAAGTCGGAGTTATCTTAACCTCTATTTTAAGTTTTATCGTCCTCCACTTCATCATCACCAGAACCAAAGTAGGCATGGCCATGCGGGCCATCTCCTATGATAAATTCGCCATCCCCCTGATGGGTATTCCGGTGGACGTCGTCATTGTGTTTACGTTTGTGCTTGGCTCAGCCATGGCCGGGCTGGCGGGAATTCTGTTTGCCCTCTCCTACCCGATTCTGGATCCCTATATGGGTATGTCAATCGGCTGGAAAGCTTTTATCGCTGCCGTTGTCGGTGGTATCGGCGATATTCGCGGGGCTTTTGTCGGCGGCTTCATCCTCGGCATCATCGAGATCTCGGTGGTTGCGGTTTTCCCCTCATCCTACCGTGACCTGATCGCCTTTTCGATCCTTCTTGTCATTCTCACTCTCAAACCCACCGGGCTCTTCGGCGTCCCCCATACCACAAAAATCTGATGAAACGTCTCTGCGTCCCCATACTGCTTTTTCTCCTGCTGTCCCTGTTGATGGGGTTGGCCTACTTCGAGGTTATCGATCTCTACATCCAGACGATCATCCTGTTCATGGGCATCAATATCATCACCTCAACCAGCCTTAATCTGGTCAACGGAAACATGGGAGAATTTTCCTGCGGTCATGCCGGATTCATTGCGGTGGGAGCCTACGTCTCCTCCGTACTCTCGGTGGCTCTTTTTACTAAAAGTAAAATCTTCGGGGCACCGCTGCTGCCGCCGGAACTGGCGGCCTACGGCTTTCCATTTGTCCTGATCTGCGGCGGGATTGCGTCAGCCCTTACCGGTCTCTTAATCGCGATCCCCTCTTTCCGCACCCGGGATGACTATCTGGCAATTATCACCATTGCCGCCAATTACATTATTATCACAGCTATTATTAATATCGACAAAATCGGCGGGGCTCGTGGATTCATGGGTATGAAACGGGTTATCTTCGCAATGGAAGAGTGTGCCGAGATTCCCTGGATGGTACTCTGGGTCTTTGTCTTTACGGTACTTACCGTCATCATTATCCGGCGCTATATGACCTCAACCTACGGCAAAGGGGTAGAGGCGATCCGCCAGGACGAAGTCGCAGCCGAGATTATGAGTGTCAACACCAACCGCATCAAGCTGGTGACCTTTATGATCTCATCCGGCCTGGCCGGGATTGCCGGGGGACTCTACGCCCATGCCGTCGGTTACGTAAATCCAAAATCATTTGATATTCTGAAATCTACTGAAGCCCTGGTTATGGTCTATCTCGGAGGCATGGGTTCAATCACCGGATCCATCCTCTCGGCGGTCATTTTCACCCTGTTACTGGAATTGTTACGACCACTGCAGATCATTAAATGGGTAGCCATTCCCCTACTTTTAATAATTATCATGCAGTTCCGCCCGGAGGGCATCATGGGCCATCGCGAATTGAGTGATATCTTCCCTAAACTGAAAAAGTTCTACAAATTTAAGTAGCTGACGATTTAAGTATG
Organism: Thermodesulfobacteriota bacterium; assembly: GCA_024763535.1. GTDB lineage: Bacteria > Desulfobacterota > Anaeroferrophillalia > Anaeroferrophillales > Tharpellaceae > Tharpella. The sequence goes on along the minus strand of JANTFH010000005.1, from coordinate 30,324 downwards.
TCCTTACTCGAAATAAAAGATCTGACCCAGCTGTTCAGTGGCCTCTGCGCCGTTTCCGAACTAAATCTGTCTCTTGACGAGCGGGAACTGGTCGGCCTGATCGGCCCGAACGGAGCCGGGAAAACCACGGTATTCAACATCGTCAGCGGCTATTATCAGCCGAGTCAGGGAGATATCCGGTTCCAGGGTCAGAGTCTGGCCGGCTTAAAACCGCACAAGGTTTCAGCTTTAGGCATATCCCGAACCTTTCAGAATATCCGCCTCTGGAAAGAGATGTCGGTTTTAGACAATATTCTCGTGGCTCAGCACTATAATCTGGGCTACGGACTGGGTGGCCTCTTCTTTAGAACGCCTCGCTATCTTAAACGAGAGAAAGATATACGCCATCACGCCATGGAGCTGCTGGAAATTTTCAAAATCGATAAATACGCGGAAGAGAAACCCTCCAACCTGCCTTACGGTATGCAGCGCAAGGTTGAGATTGTCCGGGCTCTCTCCGCTGACCCTAAACTGCTGCTCTTAGATGAACCGGCAGCCGGACTCCAGGCCACGGATGTAAGTGAGCTGATTGAACTTATTCGCTGGGTTTTCGAACAGTTTGATCTTACTATCTGGATGATTGAGCATCAGATGAAGGTAGTTATGAGCCTCTGTTCACGAATCTCGGTAATCGATTTTGGACGCCTGATCGCCACCGGTACGCCGGAAGAGATTCAGCAGAATCATGAAGTCATCAAGGCTTACCTGGGCGATGACCAAATATAAGAGAAATTTATGAACAGTTCCGGTAAAACCCCTTTTCTCGAAGTCCGTAATCTGGAAGTTAAATACGGCAATATTACGGCTCTGCACGGCATCAGCTTTGTCGTTGAAAAAGGCGAAATCGTCACGCTTATCGGTGCCAACGGAGCCGGTAAAACTACTACCCTGCACAGTATCACCCGGCTGCCTCCGCCGGAAGCACCCAAGGTCTCCGCCGGCGATATTCTGATCAACGGCCAATCAATCCTGAAAACCGCAGCCCATGACGTTGTCCGCAATCTCCATTGCGCTCTGGCCCCGGAAGGCCGCCATATATTCGGCAATCTAACGGTTACGGAAAACCTCACCCTGGCCACTTTTTCACGCCCCAAAACGGATGATTTAAACCATGATTACGACCATGTTTTTGAACTTTTCCCCCGCCTTGCGGAACGCCGTAATCAACGCAGCGAATCCTTAAGCGGTGGCGAACAGCAGATGCTGGCGGTCGGCCGGGCCCTTATGTCGGGCTGCACATTCCTGATGCTGGACGAGCCCTCCATGGGCCTGGCGCCGCTCTTGATGTATGATATGTTCAGGGCCCTGAAAAGACTAAATGAGGACGGCATGACCATTCTCCTGATTGAACAGAATGCCAAACTCGCCCTCGATTTTGCCCATCGCGGCTATCTCCTCGAAACCGGCGAGATCATCCTCTCCGGCGATGCCGCGCAACTTCTGCAAAACCCGGAGATCCATAAAGCCTACCTGGGATAAACAAGTCAGCTTTTAGTAGCCAGATTAAGACTGTTTTATAAAAAAAGGGTATGGAAAATTCCATACCCTTTTTTACATTAATGATAACTCTGCTCAACATAAACTACATAATCATCTTCACCGACTCTCTTGCCAGATCCCAGATATAGGAGGGAAAGATTCCCATCTGCAGAACCGCGAAAGCGGCAATCGAGAGAGCGGCAATCATGGTTCCGGCCGGAGCCATGATTGTGATTTCGCGCTCGGGCTCCTTGAAGTACATGCGCACGATAACCCCAAGATAGTAGTAAAGCGAGATTACGCTGTTGATGACTCCGAAGATCGCCAGCCAGATATATCCGGATTTAATCGCTTCCGAGAAGATGAAGAATTTACCCATAAAACCCGCCGCCGGAGGAATCCCGGCCATGGAGAAGATAAAGATGCTCATCATCAGACCCAGGAAGGGATATTTAAAACCGGCCCCGGAGAAATCATTAAGCTCGGTATACTCTTCTCCATCTTTACCCATGGCGGAGATTACCGCAAAAGCTCCGATATTGGCAAAGGCGTAGGCTAAAAGATAAAAGAGCATACCGGAACGGGCCAGTTCGGTACCGACCACAAAGCCGACCAGAAGGTAACCGGCATGAGCGATACTGGAATAGGCCAGCATCCGTTTGATATTGGTCTGTGAGATCGCAACCAGGTTGCCGATGGTCATCGTCAGCAACGCCGCTACCCACATGATCGTCGTCCAGTCGGCCTGCAGCGGCGCAAAACCAACGAAAAATACCCTTACCAACGCGGCAAAGGCTGCGGCCTTGACCCCGGTGGCCATAAATCCGGTAACCACGGTCGGAGCCCCTTCATAGACATCCGGAGTCCACATGTGAAACGGGAACATGGCAACCTTAAAGCCGAAGCCCACCGTCATCAATGCCATACCGCCTAAAACCATAGGATGATGCAGTGAGTCGGGGTTAGCAGTGAAGAAGGCACCGAGTTTGACGATATCCAGGGTTCCGGCGGCACCGTAAACCAGGGCAAATCCGAAGAGCAGAAATCCCGAGGCAAAGGCTCCCAGGAGAAAATATTTCAATGCCGACTCGATCGATTTCGCATCAGAGGTCTTGAAGCCGGCCAGAACATAGATCGAGATAGACATGGTTTCCAGAGCCACGAAGATCATAATCAGGTTGCCGGCATTCCCCATAAAGGACATCCCGAAAGCGGCAAACAGCATCAGGCAATAAAACTCACCGGCCTTGATATCAGGACAGATACGTTCATAATTGATCGAAGCAAGAATCGTCAAAAAGGTAACGATACAGACAATCAGGGTGATGAAAAAACCGAAGCCATCCGCCATCAGCATACCGGCATAGGCCGATTCATGACTGCCGCGAGACAGCATGAGAGTAATTAAAGCGGCAACCACCCCCGCCAGTGACAAGGCTCCCAGGGAGGTTTTACCCTTGCCTTTGGCAAAGACATCGACCAATAGTACGGTCAATGCCGTCAAGGCCAGGATCAACTGCGGCAGAATTGCCTTAAGATTGAGTGCCGGGACAACAAAATCCAGCATTTCCATCACTCTCCTCCAAAATTTATCTTAAAAAATATAATAATTTGTATATTGCACAGTCTGGGATAAGCCAGCCGGCATGTATCCCGGATTTCCGGAAACTTAATATAAACAGTTCGGGCCGGGTTCCACCTTAAATAAAGATTAAATCAGTCGATCTTCTTCTCTAAATTATTGTCACTCATCACCGCGGCCAGTTTGGCGGCACTGCCATCTTCAACCTGCTGTTCATACATGGCCACCTGCTGATTATAGTTTTTCAGGAAGTGCTGACATGAAGCGTCCATCTTATTGATGAAATAACCAGGAAAGAAACCCATAACGAAAACCAGTATCGCCAGCGGCAGCAGAGTCACAATTTCCCGGGCATTGAGATCTTTCAAGACCTTGTTTTCCTCTTTATCGAGGGGCTGAAACATCACCCGCTGATACATCCAGAGCATATAAAGCGCCCCGAGGATGGCCCCGGAAGTGGCAAAAACAGCATGCATCGGAATTGAGCGGAAAGCTCCGACCAGGATCATAAACTCGCCGACGAAACCGTTGGTTCCGGGAACCGCAATTGATGACAGGGTCATAATCATGAAAAAGGTGGCATAGACCGGCATCACCTTGGCGATACCACCGAAATCCTTGATCATCCGGGTATGACGACGCTCATAAAGCATACCGACGATCAGGAAGAGAGCGCCGGTACTGATACCATGGTTGAGCATCTGATAGAGACCACCCTCAACCCCCTGCATATTGAAAGCAAAGATACCGAGCATGACATAACCCAAGTGACTGACACTGGAATAGGCAACCAGTTTCTTCATATCAGGCTGGATCAGGGCTACCAGAGCCCCGTAGATGATGCCGATTACCGCTAATGTCGCAATAACCGGTGTAAACTGATGACTGGCGTAGGGAAAGAGCGGAATCGCAAAGCGCATGAAACCGTAAGTTCCCATTTTCAAGAGAACACCTGCCAAAATTACACTACCGGCCGTCGGAGCCTGGACATGAGCATCCGGCAGCCAGGTGTGGAGCGGAAACATCGGTACCTTAATGGCGAACGAGACAAAAAAGGTCAGACAGAGCCAGAACTGGGTCGATACCGGAATATTAAGTTTGTAAAGTTCCAGCAGATCAAAGGTATAGACGCCGGTGACCTTATGGTTGTAATAGTAGAGAAAGAATATCGAGAGCAGCATGAAGACCGAACCGGCGGCGGTATAGATAAAAAACTTAACTGCGGCATAGATCCGATTGTCTCCACCCCAGACTCCGATCAGGAAATACATCGGAATCAGCATCAGTTCCCAGAAGATATAGAAAAGGATCAGGTCCAGGGAGACCAGAGCCCCCAGCATGGCCGTCTCCAGTAACAGGAGGCAGATCATGAACTCTTTGACCCGTTTCTGAATATAGTTCCAGGAACACAAAACACAGATCGGAGTTAAGAAGGTGGTCAGCATAAAGATCCAGAGACTGATACCGTCCAGACCGATATAATAACTTAAACCGGCACTCTTAATCCAGGTGTAGCGCTCCACGAACTGCATATCTGCAGTACCGCTTTGAAATGCGAAGATGATCGGCAGAGAGATAAAGAACTCAATCATGGCAAAAACCATGGCAGTGCCCCGGAGCGTATCTTTGGCCTCTTTATCGATAAACATCAGGATCAACGCCCCGAAGATCGGAAAAAAGGTCACAAGGCTGATTATCGGAAAACCTAGTTCATTCATCTATCTCTCTCCCTGCGGAATCTATTTAAACTTTGGGATATAAATTGTATTAAAAAATTTCGTTAAATTTAGAGCTGTTTCTAGAGTGCCTTCAAGAAGTAGTAGGCCAGCAGCACCACCGTACCGAATACGACTGAAACCGCGTAACTCTGCACATAACCGGACTGTATGTAGCGCACGGCACTGCTTCCCCAGCCAACTATCCGGGCAACTCCGTTGACGATGTAATCAACCACTCCGACATCAATCCCTTTCCAGAGAAAATAACTGAAACCACGCAGGGGTGAAATAATAACCACATCGTAGAGTTCGTCAATATACCATTTATTCAGCAACAGACGGTGAATAAAGGAAAATTTCTCCGCCAGAGCCACCGGCAGTTCACGTTTAACAATGTAAAACATATAGGCGACAAAGATGCCACCGAAAGCTAAAGCAACGGAAACGGCCATCAATAAATACTCAACCCAGAGCGGTTCATGTCCAACATGATGGGCACCACCCTCGGCATGCCCGGCAACAGCGTGTGCGGCCTCAGTAATGTGACCGGCAGCTGCATGCACGGCATGATGGGCACCGTGGGCAACCGCAGTCGTGGCATCCTGCAACAGTTTCCCATCACCCATTCCCATTACCGGCTCCAGGAAGTGCTCAAAAAGATTGCTGCCACCCAAAGCATGCGGAACGCCTAGATAACCACCAAAAGCTGCCAGCACGGCCAGAACCATCAGCGGTATCGTCATGGTCAGAGGCGATTCATGGATATGCTCAGCCGCGTCTCCTGCCCGGCAATCGTTAAAGAATGTCATAAAAATTAATCGGAAGATATAAAATGCAGTCATTCCCGCAGCCATTGCACCTATAAGCCAGAGCAACCAGTGGCCCTGTGGACTGCTGTATGCCTGCCAGAGAATTTCATCCTTACTGAAGAAGCCGGAAAGTCCCGGAACCCCGGCAATTGCCAATGCGCCAACCAGAAAGGTCCAATAAGTTATGGGGGTCTTACTCTTCAATCCGCCCATATTTCGCATATCCTGAGCATCATCATGGGAATGCACTTTATGATAAGCATGATGCATAGAGTGAATAACCGCACCAGATCCCAAAAACATAAGAGCCTTAAAGAATGCATGGGTTAAAACATGAAACATACCGGCGGCGAAGGCACCGACACCGAGCCCTAGGAACATATAACCGAGCTGACTCACAGTTGAATAGGCCAGAACTTTTTTGATATCATTCTGCACCAGGCCGATCGACGCGGCAAACAGCGCCGTCAAAGCTCCAACCGTCGCCACAACCCCCATCGCCAGAGGTGACATAGAATATAGGATATTGGAGCGGGTGATCATATAGACACCCGAGGTCACCATAGTAGCGGCATGGATCAGGGCAGAGACCGGAGTCGGGCCGGCCATGGCATCGGGCAGCCAGACATAGAGTGGAATCTGAGCTGACTTGGCCGTACAACCGATAAAAAAGAGGAGACAGATGGCGGTTGCCTGACTGGTTGAAAGGTAGTGAACGTTACTGAACACTTCGTTAAACTGCAGGCTCCAGACACCATGTTCACCCAGTCCGGTAAAGAGCAGAAACATCCCGATCAAAAAAGCGAAATCACCCACCCGGTTGGTAATAAAAGCTTTTTTGCCGGCAATTGCATTGGCCTCGTCATCAAACCAGAAGCCGATCAAAAGATAGGAACACAACCCAACCCCTTCCCAGCCTAAGAACATCAAAAGATAGTTGTTGGCGAGAATCAGATTGATCATCGAGAACATAAAAAGATTCAAATAAACAAAGAAGCGGTAGTAACGACCCGGATCGCCATCCATATAGCCAATCGAATAGACATGGATGAGAAAGCCGACCCCGATAACAAACATCGCCATCATCATTGACAGGGGATCAATCTGATAAGCAATATAAGTCTGTAAGACCCCGCTGTTGATCCAGGAAAAACAGGTCACCTGATAAAATCGTTCAGCTTCAGGGAGCTGCAGGAGCTGGTAGAAAATAGTACAGGTAACGATATAGGAGAGGGCGATCGCACCGCAGGCGATCCAATGGATCAAACTCTTGTTAATCGCCTCTAGACGACGTCCAAGCAGACCGTTGATCAAAACTCCGATGGCCGGGAAGACCGGTACCAACCAGATATAATCGAACATACCTCTATCTCCTTAAAAAATATCTTAAAACGTTATCTCAAAACACTCAGTTTACGAGATTCTAAATTTACACAATAAGATCGAGCTTCAGCTAAACAGATCTACCACTTCAACAGATTAAACTTATCCAGATCGATCGAGCCCTGTTTGCGATACATCAAAAGAAAAATCGCCAGACCGACCGCTGCTTCTGCGGCAGCAACCGCCATAACAAACAGAACCATAAAGATACCGTCCAGAGAGTGATTGGCACGACTGAAGGTTACAAATGCAATACTGACTCCGGCCAGCATAATTTCAATACACATAAAGACAACAATCGCATTACGGCGGCAGATGGCACCGGCCGCGCCGATGACAAACAGAATAACCGCAAACGTCAGATATATACTTTGATTATCAACCATTACCTTTCCCTCTATTTTTCACGTTTAGCCAGAACTACGGCCCCGACAACACCCGCAGTCAGGAGAATGGATGCGACCTCGAACGGCAGCAGATAGTCGGAAAAAAGAAAATTTGAGATTACCGCTACCCGGCCGTAGGTGGCCACAAGCTTATCCGTTACCGGACCCTGTATTGTGGCCATATTGTGACTTACGCCGATCAGAGTAAGTTCGAGAAAAAGCACAATCAGAGCCCCGACTCCAACTACCTTGGAGATTCGGGTTGCGACCTTGGATTTGGCTTCCTGACGCAGATTCAGCATCATGATGGCGTAGACAATAAACATCATAATCGCTCCGGCGTAGACAATAACCTGAAGCATAGCCAGAAACTGAGCGTGCAGCAGAACGTAGATTATCGCTACCATAAAAAAGGAGAGAACCATCCACAGGGCACTGTGCAGGGTGGAGCGAGCAAAGATAACCAGCAGCGAGGCGATTACCGCAACTCCACCGCATATCAACAAAAATACCAGTTCCATCAATCTACTCCCACTATTTGCCGTTGAAGATATATTTTTCCGGGGTTTTCAGTTTTTCGATATCGAAGATAAAGTCTTCGCGTTTATAATCCACAAAATCGTAAACTTTCGTCAGCTCAATCGCATCTTTAGGACAGGCTTCCTGACAGAAGCCGCAGAAGATACAACGCAGCTCGTCAATCACAAACTCTTTCGGATAACGGGTTTCGCCGGCCTCTTCGTAGGGCACAATGGTGATCGCCTTAGGCGGACAGATCTTTGCGCAAAGGCCGCAGGCGACACATTTCAAAGCCCCCCGATCATCCACTTTCAAACGATGCAGGCCCCGCCAGCGGTCGCTGACTTCACGGCGCTCGGTCGGATATTTTATCGTAATCGGCTTACTGAAGAAATTCTTCAGCGTGTAACCCAGGCCTTTCAGAATCGGCGTGATATATTTACCCGTCGGGCGCCGGTCACTGATATTGAGTATGTAATCCTTGTCAGCCATATTATCCTCAAATTTATATTCTTAAATCTAATACTATCTCAGTTTGGGTTAATCCTACATGTTGAAAATCAGCATCCAGAGCCCGGTCAGAAGAATATTCAGAAGACCGAAGGGCAGCAAAATTTTCCAGCCGAAGCTCATAACCTGGTCATAACGCAAACGCGGAAAGGTCGAACGTTCCCAGACGCAGAAAAAGATAATCACAAAACACTTGAGGAAAAACCAGTGCGGCCCGTCGATAAAGGGACCATGCCAACCACCCAGGAAGAGGGTCGTCACCAGCGCGGCAAAGACAAACATATGACAGTATTCCGCCATAAAGAAAAGGGCGAACTTCATGGAACTGTACTCAACATTGAAACCACAGGCCAGTTCGGCCTCGGCTTCGGGCATATCAAACGGCGTCCGGTTGAGTTCGGCCAGGCCGCAGATAATAAAAAGGACAAAGGCAAACGGCTGTTTGACGATGTTCCAGAGTCCGGTTTGAGAGTTAACGATATCGATCAGGCTCAACGAACCGCTGACCATAACTACAGCAATTACCGCCAATGCCAGGGAGAGTTCATAACTGATCATCTGGGCCGATCCACGCAGACCGCCGATGACCCCGTATTTATTACCGGAGGACCAGCCCCCGAGGATACCACCGTAGGAGCCGATGGTCGAAATTCCGAGAACGAAGAGAATACCGACATCAAGATCAGTCAGATAAAGGGTTATTTCGTGCCCCATAATGGTAATCTTATCCCCGAAAGGAACAATTACAATTAATGTAACCGCCGCTCCGATACTGATAATCGGTGCCAGCAGAAAGAGCGGTTTATCGGCGTTATCAGGAATCAGCTCCTCTTTGAAAAAACCTTTGATACCATCGGCTATAGGCTGCAGAAGACCATGGAAACCGACTCGACGCGGCCCGTGTCGCAGCTGCACATGACCCAAAACTTTACGCTCGATCCAGGTCGAATAGGCCACAATCAGCAGGCTGACGGTGAATGCCACCAACGTTTTGATTATCAATATGGTCATAAATTCCAGCATCCGTTATACCTCTTCAAACTGTAAAAGTACTTCGATAATTTAGACTCGTTTTGCCGGCTAAGCCTTTTCAACCTTAATCGCGCAGACCTTATATTCCGGAATTTTGGCAACCGGATCGAGAGCCGCGTTGGTCAGACGGTTAACTGCAACTTCATGAAAGTGAAAGGGTACAAATACCACCCCGGCTGCCGGACGGTCACTGAGCATGGCTTTAACCTCGATCGAACCCCGGCGGGAGGTAATCTTAAGACGATCATCCGCTTCAATCCCCAGACGCGCGGCATCTTCAGGGTTGATCTCAGCCTTGACTTCAGGATGAACCTTATTCAGGCCGGAACCCTTGCGGGTCATGGTTCCGGTATGGAAATGAGAGAGAACACGGCCGGTCGACAGTACAAACGGATACTCATTATCGCAGAGTTCAGCCGGCGGCTGATGATCTATCGCGAAAAAGAGACCTTTACCGCGGGCAAATTTATCAACATGCAGAATTGGTGTCCCGGGATGTTCACTGTCGGGGCAGGGCCAGGCCAGGCCGCCGTTTTCCAAACGTTCATAAGTGATGCCGCCGTAACTCGGGGTCACAGCGTTGATCTCTTTCATGATATCGGCGGCACTTTCATATTTCATCTCATATCCCATACGGGTTGAGATATCGGCAATAATAGCACTGTCTTCACGAGCTTCGCCGGGAATCGTTAATGCTTTACGAACCCGCTGTACAACCCGCTCGGAATTGACGAAGGTTCCATCTTTTTCAGCAAAGGAGACTCCGGGCAGCACGACATCGGCTTTCTTAGCCGTTTCGGTTAGAAAGATATCCTGCACAACGAAGAAATCAAGGGCTTCGATACAGTGTTCAATATGAGTTAAATCGGGATCACTGACCAGCGGGTTCTCACCCATAATATAGAGAGCCTTGACTTTACCCTCGGCCGCTGCCGGAAACATTTCGGTCAGTTTCAGACCGGGTGCTGAATCCATAGCCTCCGCCGCAAGCCCCCAGGCCTTGGCGAATTTCTCCCGCACTTCATCAACATCGACCTTCTGATAACCGGTGTAGACATTCGGCAGACCACCCATATCGCAGGCACCCTGCACATTGTTCTGGCCCCGCAGCGGATTGACGCCGCCGCCGGCAACTCCCATGTTACCACAAAGCATCGCCAGGTTACCTAATGATTTAACATTATCGGTACCGCTGGTATGCTGGGTGATACCCATGGCGTAAAGGATTGAGGCCGGAGCCGCCTGGCCATAGAGTTTGGCCGCGGCATAGAGCTCATCTTCGGTCAGACCGGTAATTCCAGAAACATATTCAGGTGTGAATTTTTCGAGATTGCTTTTAAATTCATCGAAACCTTCACAACGTTCGTCGATATAATCCTGGGCCGCCCAGCCCTCCTTGATGATAATATGCATCAAACCGTTAATCCAGGCAATATCGGTACCCGGTTTCGGCTGGAGGTAGAGCTCGGCGTAATCGACCAGATCGATGCGCCGCGGATCGATCACCAGAATCTTGGTGCCGTGTTTAAGCACGGCCTCTTTCAGGTAATTGGCGAAAATCGGATGATTTTCCGTGGTATTAGTTCCGGTTACCAATACGGTCTCTGATTTCAGGACATCGGCAATCGGGTTGGTCATTGCTCCACTGCCAAACGTTGCGGCCAGTCCGGCCACAGTTGAGGAGTGTCAGAGCCTGGCGCAGTGATCGACATTATTGGTCCCGACCGCCGCGCGCATAAATTTTTGGAAAAGGTAGTTCTCTTCATTGGTACAACGGGCCGAGGTCAAGCCGGCCAGGGCACCGGGGCCGTGTTCCTCTTTGATCGCAGAGAACTTACTGGCTACCAGGTCCAGAGCTTCATCCCAGCTCGCCTCTTCAAATTTGCCGTTTTTCTTGATCAGCGGTTTGGTCAACCGTTCATCACTGTTGATAAATTCGTAACCGAAACGGCCCTTGACACAGAGACTGCCATGATTAACGCCAACCCCCTCCCGGGTGGTTACGGCGATAACCCGGTCATTTTGAACATTAAGTTCAAGCTGACAACCGCAACCGCAGTAGGTACAGGTGGTCGGCACTCTGTCAACCAGCCAGGTGCGACCTTTATAACGGCTCAAATCCTCAGTCAGGGCCCCGGTCGGACAGACCTGCAGACACTCACCGCAGGATTGACACTTCTCGGCATCTACGGCCACTACCTGGGCTCCGTAACCGTCTCCCTGAATACTGATGGCGCCGATTCCCTTAATCTCCTGACAGGCGGTAACGCAGCGCAGGCACATGATACAGCGGTCGGGCCAGTAACGAATCAGCGGAGTCGCATACTGTGATTCACGCTCGACTTTTGCCGCTTTATACTCAACCTGATCAATCCCGAATTCGTAGGTCAAATCCTGCAACAGGCACTCGCCGCCCTTATCACAAACCGGACAGTCAAGCGGATGATTAACCAGAATCAGTTTCAACGAATCCTGACGAATCCTAGTCAGACGATCAGATTTAGTTACAACCTCAATCCCATCATCAACCGGAGTTGTACAGGCTGCCATCGGGTGCGTATAACCTTCGATCTCAACTACACACATCCGACATGAACCGATAGGGTTCAAACGATCGTGGTAACAGAGTGTCGGAATTCTGATATCGACACTCCGGGCCGCCTCAAGGATGGTCGTTCCCTGGGGGACGGTGACTTCTTTGCCGTCAATCGTCAACGTGACCATGCTAATTTTCCCTGCGTAAAAATTTTACTTAAAAAAATCAAAACTCTATTTGCAAAACTATACTTCAACACGGATTTAGGACCGCATTATACTCTTACAGTTGCCACCCGATAACAGCGCAGACAGCGATCGGCCTCAGCCATGGCATCGTTAATCGAAAAGCCCTGTTCCACTTCAGCGTTGGTGAATTTGCGGGTGTCGGGATCAAGCATCTCCAGCTCTTTCCGCTCGCGACCGCCTAAGAATCCAATATCTTCAGCCGGGTCAAAGACCTTAACCTTACTGAAAAATTTATCAAAATAGTCATCTTCGGTATAATCCAGCGGTTCACCATTGATCAGCTTATCGATATTAAAAGCGGCCGTCCGCCCTCCGGCACAAGCAGTAATCAAAGCCCCGGGACCGGTTTCACAGTCACCGCCGGAGAAGATTTTCGGCTGGTCGCTCTGTTTAGTTACTTCGTCAACGACAATCGTTTTCCAGCGGGTGGTTTTAACGTCTTCACGTCCTTCAAGCAGAGACAAATCCATCGTCTGGCCAATCGCCGGGACCACAATGTCGCACTCTATAACAAATTCCGAACCTTCAATCGGCTGCGGCCGCCGGCGACCACTCTCGTCGGGCTCGCCTAACTCCATTTTAACACAGCGCAGACCAACAACTTTACCGTTTTCCGCCAGAATTTTAACCGGATGCGTAAGATAGTGAAAATTGACTTTTTCCTCTTCCGCGTCATGGATTTCAACATCATCAGCCGGCATTTCATTTTTGGTCCGGCGATAGATAAGATTGACATCGTCCTTGCCCACCCGGAAGGAGCAGCGCACACAGTCGATCGCCACGTTGCCGCCGCCGATGACTGCTACTTTTTTACCTTCAGGATAAGGATCCCGACCCTGGTTGATATCCAACAGGTACTGCACCCCGGAGATATAACCGGCATAGTTCTCTTCTTCACCTTCAACCCCCATCGTCGTACCCATCTGGGCCCCGATAGCGATAAACACGGCATCGTTATCGGCTTCAAGCTGGGAGAGTTTAATATCTTTACCGACCGTGGTTTCGTAATTAAAGGTCGCCCCCATACGCTCAATGCGGTCAACCTCTTCTCTAAGAATAGGGCGCGGCAGGCGATAATCAGGAATCCCCATGGCCGACATGCCGCCGGGTTCATCGAAACGCTCATAAACGGTAACATCATGGCCCATCTTTGCAAGATGGAAAGCACAGGTTGCACCGCTGGGGCCGGCGCCGACAATCGCAACCTTCCCGGTTTTTTCTGAAGGTTCAATTGCAAATTCAGGCTCTTTGCCTTTGCTCAGTTCATAATCGGCAACAAAACGCTTGAGAAATTTGATCGAAATCGGAGCATCAAGATTCATACGCCGGCAGTGCTCTTCGCAGGGGCGCACACAGACGCGGCCGACAACTCCCGGCAACGGCAGTTTTTCCCGAATAATATCAAGCGATTCGGCAAAACGTCCCTCTTTTATACACTCTACATAATTGGGAATATCTAAATGGATCGGGCAGGCATCCATACAGGGTGCGGTCAGTTTTGAGTGGTAGGTACCGGCAGCAACACTCTTTTGTGCGCTGATTGCAGCTTCGAAATCAGCGGCGAAATGCTCTAAAGCGTCGAGAATCGGCAAGGGCCCGGATTGGCCGATATTACATTTCGAGGATTCACGAATTGAATCAGCCAGGCGTTTTAAGATTTCAAGATCTTCAGATTTGCCCTGTCCATTACAGATTCGTGTCAGAGTCTCAGCCATAACCCGGGTGCCGATCCGACAGAGAAAACATTTACCACAGGATTTATTCTGAACTTCCTGGATATAGACCCGACTCAAATCGACGATATCGGTTTCCGGGTCACGAATAACGATGCCGTACCAGCCCATAAGAGCCTTAACCGCTTCATCCTGTCTGAAATATTCCGGTAAATCAACTGTATTAACCGGCTCAAAGTCCTGGCCATCTTTTTGGCGGTTATCAACTACCTCGCCACCCCAGGAACTAAATAAAATCTCAGCCATCAACCGACTCCCATTCACTAATGCGAAAACAGACTCCGCAACTCAAACTAACTTACGAACTAACTTAAAAAATTTACACTTTCCCTAACTAGCGGTCAATCTCACCCAAAACGATATCGATGCTGCCGATAATCGCAATCGCGTCGGCGATCATGTGACCAAGCATCAATTTTTCCAAGGCGCTGACCAGGATAAAACAGGGGGAGCGAACCTTCATCCGGTAGGGATGTTCAGTACCGTCACCAACCAGATAGAATCCGAGTTCACCCTTGGACCCTTCAACCGCATGATAGATTTCACCTTCAGGAATCTCAGGCCCCTGGCACTGAATCTTAAAACGACGGATCAGGGCACTGATATCTTCCTGCACATCCTCAATCTGAGGGTTGAAGATCAGCGGGTTATCAACGTTTACCGGCCCTTCCGGCAAGTTTTCAAGCGCCTGTTCAATAATATTAAGCGACTGAATAAACTCTTCCATGCGCACCAGATAACGGTCGTAAACATCACCCTTGTCACCAACCGGAACCTGAAAATCGAAGTCATCATAACTGCTGTAAGGTTTCACCTTACGTAGATCATAAGCGACTCCGGAGCCCCGCAACGAAGGCCCGGTCAAACCATAGTTAATGGCATCTTCAGCTGAAATAACCCCAATATCCTGGGTTCTTTTGCGCCAGATGATATTATCGGTCAGCAATGTATTGTAGCCGGCCACGGCGGTCGGGAACCATTTGATAAATTCGCGCAGACAGCGAATGAATTCCGGGGTGATATCCCGGGCCAAGCCACCGACCCGCATATAAGAAGGGGTTAAACGATAACCGGAAACCTCTTCAACCATATTCATGATCATTTCACGATCACGGAAGGCGTAGAAAACTACGGTCATCGCCCCGATGTCGAGAGCATGGCTGCCGATCCAGAGATGATGACCCATGATCCGAGCCAGCTCGGACATGATGACGCGAATATACTGAGCCCGTTTCGGAACTTCAATTCCCAGAAGTTTCTCTACCGCAGTACAGTAACCAAGATTGTTGAGTGATGCCGCAGTGTAGTCAAAACGGTCAGTAAGCGGAATAACCTGCTGGTAATTCATGTTTTCCGCAAGCTTCTCTATCCCCCGGTGCAAATGCCCGATATGGGGCGTGACCTTGACGATCGTCTCGCCATCAAGCTCCAGAACCAGGCGCAAGACCCCGTGAGTCGCCGGATGATGCGGACCCATGTTGATGGTCAATATTTTACCTTCTGCCATCGCTACCAACCTCTATGATATAGTTATCACTAACGCGGGTGTTGCCCGCAAGTAAGTGCCGTCATCAAGATATTCCCCGGTTTTCATAATCAAAGGGAATCCGCAGGCACCAGATTCTAATTCACAAACCTTAAACTTACATAACCTTAATGGTTGATGGGTCCCATTTTTTATCGAAGTCCTTACCTTTCAGAGGAAAGTCCTTGCGCAAAGGGTGGCCATCAAAATCATCCCACATCAGGATCCGGCGTAGATCCGGGTGATCACTGAAACTCACGCCCAGAAGGTCATAGACCTCACGCTCCGGCCAGTCTGCCGATTTCCAGATGTCGGTTACGGTCGGAACAGCGATATCGACATCAACCATAACCTTGACCATCAGGCGCCTGAAGTCATCCATTGAGTGGAGAACATAGACAATCTCAAAGCGGGGCTCACGGGGCAGTCTGTCAATCCCGATCACATCCGACAACAGGTCGTAATGCAAAGACTCATCATCATGGATATAGAGCATAATCTCATGCAGCTTCTCAAGACTGACCACGATGGTCAAATCGCCGCGAAACTCGATATCCTCGATGATCGCATCAGCAAATTTACCTTTAATCTGCTCTACTACTTTCGCATTTTCCATATCTTCTGCACTCTATAATTTTGAAAATATACTATGCTAACACAAACTGACAATGTCGGATTTGCTGCTTGAAGGCTCTTCATAATCAGGACGATCACTGAATTTATCTTTCATAATCTTGTCCTGAAGTTTCATCACGCTGGCCAGCAGCGCTTCCGGCCGCGGCGGACAACCGGGAACATAGACATCAACCGGAATAACCTGATCGACCCCCTGAACCACGGAATAACTCTGAAAAACCCCGCCGCAGGAAGCACAGGCACCCATCGCGATAACCCAGCGGGGCTCCGCCATCTGCTCATAAATTCTCTGCACCATTACCGACATCTTTTTTGTCAGGGTACCGGCAACAATCATCAGATCGGACTGACGCGGCGACGGCCGAAAAACTTCGGAACCGAAGCGGGCGATATCGTAGCTAGCCAAACTGGTAGCCATCATCTCCAAAGCGCATCAGGCCAGACCGAAGGTACAAGGCCAGATCGAATTCTTACGTCCCCAGTTAACTAAACTCTCAAGGTTGGTGACCAGGAATCCGTCGCCCTTTAATGCACTCTCTATTCCCATTCCAAGGCTCCCTTTTTCCAGACATAAACATAACAGACGAAGAGGACCACCATAAAGAGGACCATCTCGACGAAACCAAAAAACCCCAGACTCTTATAATGTACAGCCCAGGGGTAGAGAAAAACACATTCAAGATCAAATACGAGAAATAACAGAGCCACAACATAATATTTGATCGGCGTCTGCACATAGGAGGCACCGATCGTCGTCATACCACATTCATAGGTCTCTTTTTTGACTCTTGATTTCCGGTTCGGCCCAAGCAATCGAGATAAGACCACGGCCACAACACCGAAACCAACACCGACAATCATCATTACCAGAACGGGAATATAATCATGCGACATATTATATGTTTCACCCCTCTATAATTAGCTTATTCACAGCCTCACCCGAGATAATTAGAGCCGGGTTTCAAGGCATTAGTTCACGATAATTACTATGTGAAGCTTTTTATTTGAGCGCGGCTTATATACCGACCCCTCCCCCCTATGTCAAGAAAAAAATCCTTACGCATGAAATACAATTCACAATTCTTCAACCCGCATAAAATTAACCTTAAAAGTGCCACTTAATCACTTCACCAAGCCAAAATTTCTGCACCCTGATCAGGCTCATTCATCAGACACAGTTATAGAGTTTAACTTTTGTATTAATATATGTAAAAGACTGATATCTCGAAATAAGTTATATATAATACTGTACACCGTATTCTATATTATTTATAACTCTTTCTATTTATTGATATTTACTTGATTTTAAATTTCAAACTATGGTAGGGGCAAAAGGATACGGAAACATTGTCTCAAATTTAACAAACTATAATTTTAACGTCATCCGACAAAGATTAGGTTTGGGTTAATTAGACTGAGATTCCAGATTATTAATTGCCAAAATGTTTAGATAAGTTTTTTTTAAGGAGCTTAACAAGATGATTCGAAGAATGTGGAATTTATTAATTGATTTTATCCGTGACTTCAGCCACGAAGCGGCTCGCGGTACCCGCGAACACTGGAAAGGACTGCTGGTGTTCTTTGCTGTTTCTTTCTGTATCTTTATCCTAATGATCGTCCTGCTCCTTAAGGCCACCGCCAGCTACAAATTCTGTGGTATGTGTCATAACATGGACTCCTATATCGAATCATGGAAACAGTCTTCCCATAAAGAAGTCAGTTGCCTTGAGTGTCATTTCGAGCCCGGCGTCTGGGGCGAACTCAAAGGTAAATGGAAAGCTCAGACACATGTAGTTATGAAAATTACCGGCACGGCTCCCCCCCGGCCGCATACCGAGATCAGCGATTCCAGCTGTCTGCGAGATGGGTGTCACGGGATGACCGAATTAAAAGAGAACACCGTAAATTTCAAAGGGGTCGAATTCAGCCATGAAACCCATCTAGACAACCTGCGCCGCGGCAAAAAGCTGAAATGCGTCAGCTGCCACTCCCAGATCGTTCAGGGTGAGCATCTCACCGTCACGGAAACCACCTGTTTCATGTGTCACTTCTACGACAAAGAGAACCATCTTGAGATTTCCGACTGCCAGACCTGCCATACTTCAAACCGAACCAAGATATATGTTGATGCGGATGTGGATCAGCCTTTTGTCCACAAGGATTACATCGAACGCGGGGTTAACTGTGAGCAGTGTCACTTCGGCATCATTTACGGTGACGGCCACGTCATGGATAATGTCTGCGTCCAGTGTCACTCCGAACCTCATCTGCTGGAAGGCAGTTACAGCAGCGAAAAGATGCATTTCAACCATGTTACTGCCCATAAGGTTGAGTGTTTCCGTTGCCACGCCAATATCAACCACTATATCGCGCGCGAAAAATCGACGAAGTATCTGGAGCGTCAGAGAATCATAAAAACGGCGGTAATCAACAGTGGGCTTCACTATGACCACAACTGTGCCAAGTGCCATACCTTTGATCAACACCAGAATGTCCATAGCATGTATGCCGGAGTTGGCGGACTGGATGTTAAAGAGATGCCGAGCGGCATGTACAAGGCTCACCTCGACTGTGCCAGCTGTCACCTGACCGTATATGATGTCGATGGTGAAACCCGGAAACTCAAACGTACCGGTTTTGATGAGTTAATCAAATCCTGTGCCGAGTGTCATGGTGCCGGTTACGACGATATGGCCAAGCACTGGAAAGAGGTTCTGAAAAAAGAGCTGGCCGAGACCTCGAATACCCTACGCGAAACCAACCAGATTTTAACCGAAACAAAATCACCAGAAGGCTCAAAACTCTATGAGGTAGCTCAGAAAAATTATCTCTTTGTCAAGAACAGCCACGGAATCCACAACATCGATTACGCTTTGAATCTGCTCGCAGACAGTCGCGAACGTTGTGAAAAAGCAAAAGCTATTGCCGATTCATCCTACAAAGCTAAGGCGGTTACCTCACCCACCGGCTGTACCGAACTCTGCCATAGCTGTGTTGAGTGTATTGAAACCAAACCCGTACCTTTCGGTGATGTTCAGTTCCCGCATGACGTCCATGTCGTCGACGAAGGCCTTGCCTGCCTCGACTGTCACAGCTCCCGCGATCATCATGGCCGGACGATCCTGAAAAACTGTAAAGACTGTCACCACGGTTCCGGCAACGGTGCCGTTGAGTGTGCAGATTGTCACAGTGCCACCTACAATCTTATCCACGGGCAGAATGCCTGCAACGAAATAAGTTGCGACATCAAAGGAACTCCCAGTTCAATGGCGGCCGAGGTCAACTGTATCGACTGCCATGTTGAAGTAAGCGAAGAGAAGGATATGACCGATGCCGCCCTCAAACAGGCCTGCATCGAGTGTCACGATGACGACTCCGCCTACGGCAAGATGGTTGATGAGTGGCGTCAGGAGGTTAAAGCCCTGAATATCGACAGCCTTAAAGAACAGCTTGAGCAAACTCAGCGATCGGTCCTGCTGGCCATCCAGAATGGAGATTACACGTATGAGGCTCAGGATCTGCTCAACAACGCCGAGAAGAACCTTAAACTTCTGGACGGAAACCCGATTCACAACCTTGAGTTTGCCAAGGAACTGACTAAAAAGGTCACGGATCTGCTTGATCGGGCCAGGGCTCAACTCCAGAGACACAGTACGATTAAAACTCTGGGAGACAAAGAGTACAAATATTAAAGTCTCCTGAAGATTCAACTCTTCAAAAATAAAAGGGGTGCGGCAGATTAAACGCCGCACCCCTTTTATTTTGAACGCAGATGGATCTATGCCCGTTATCCCGTTACCAGGCTTTTATTCCGGTTTAAGCGGAACAACCACGAAAAAATACTTTGACTGGGGTAGCTTTTTCAAAACGGGAAAGAATAAGTGCGACAGTAATTCATTGATTAAATCATAAAAAAGTAGTATCCGGAACAGGTTCTTTAGAGTTGCCATGAGAACTTTATACTCATAAACGGATAGATGGCCCGAATTAATCAATGAATGAAGACAAGATAAGCGAAGGCAAAAAAAATCCGCTTTTAAGCGGAGTAATGGCAGGATATCTGATCCTCCTGATTCATCTTTTGCTGGTTATTATTCTGGCAACAGCGGTGGTCTTTATTCAGGCTCTTTCAGAATATATAGAGTATATCCTGGGGGGCGGAGTTATCCTGATAATTGCCTCCGGGGCTTTTTTCTACTACCTGCTGAAACAGAACGGCAAGCAGATATTAAACACCCTGCATAACCCTCCGTTTCCGGGACAGAATATTGAGGTAAGCCTGCTCGGCGGCCTGGCCTCAATCTCGATCAAAAGCCAGAACCGGGACCAACAACCGCAGGTGATGCTCGAAAACCAGATAACCCCCCTCAATGCGCTTCCGGAATACCCGCCACTAAACTCGTCACCCAGCAACGAGCTCCTGCGTCTCTCAGACCTCTACGACCGCGGTCTCATCAGCCGGGATGACTTCGACAAACTCAAAAATGACCTGCTCAAAAACGAAAAAAGTCTACCGCCGCAACCATAAAAACAGATCAGCACCGTTACCCCATAAGTTAACCTTCGGAAAACCAACATCAGCTTACATACAGGTATCCATGAACTATTTTTTCGGCATAGCAGCGGCCCCGCAGACATTATGAAAATAGGTTTCCAGGTCAAAATCAGGGCTACGCTCCTCGATATGACACTTAAGGCACATCTTCCCGTTAGCTAAATCCCGGTTGAGCTTGGTTTTACCCTCGGATTTGACATGCAGACGGCCGGGACCATGACAGGACTCGCATTGAACATTGGCAAATTCACCGACCTGATGAAGATCCGTAAAGCCTCCGGCCTGAGAGTAACCTAAAGCGTGACAGGAGATACACTCCTCATCAAAATGTTTATCGTTCTTGATCAGGGAAGTGTAGGCTTTCGCATGCGCCGTCTTCTGCCAGCGTTGAAACTGTAGAGAGTGACACTTATTACAGGCTTCAGCAAATACATAACTATTGCCGGGGGCCATTTTCACCTTTTCCCCACCACCGGCGATAGTCATTGATTGCGTCGCTTTTACCTGCCGCAGACGACTCAGACTGATCTCAACCTTCTTTACCATCGGTGCAATCTCCGGATGATCCGGGATATCAAGCTTGAGCGGATGGAAATGATTCAATAAAAACAGGTTGTCGCCAACAGCTTTACCCTTATAGCGAACAGCCGGAGACAAAGCCTGAACTCCGGCCGGCCCGAGGAAGCTGACATCGAGACGACCGACACTTTTGCCCCCTCTTTCAACATGAACTATATAGGTATCATCAACCAGAATTGGCAAGGATATACGATTTCTCTTACTGCTGCCGACAATCAAATCAATCGGCATATCACGCTGCCCCAGACGGCGGCACTGGCGGATATTGAGCGTAGTCAGAAGAATAATATAATCCGCCCCCTGCTGTTGCAGCTGTAGCGCTGTCTCTTCAGCTTTGGCCAGAGCATTGGCAATCTTAAGTTTATTGCCGCCGGGTATCTTGTTGAGTTTCAGCTTGTCGCTGCAGATTCCGAAAATACCGACTTTGACTCCGTTAATCTTTTTAACTATAGAGGGAGTAAAGACCGGTTTCCCGTGTTTATCCATTATATTTGCGGAGAGAAAGGGAAATTTGGCAGCCTTCTCTTTTTTCCGGAGAAAATCTACCCCTAAAGAGAGGTCGTAGGCACCGATGTTCAAAGCATCACAGCCCATCTTGTTGTAGGAGGAGACGATCAGATCCGCCAGCAATTTGCCGGCAATGACCTTTTCCGGCTTCAGAGACTCCCGATTGAATAACAGGTTCCCTCCATTAAGCACCAGATAAGGGGTTTTACTCTTACCGATTTCTTCAAGATAAGTCGCACGCTTGGCCAGACCGCCACGCGGATTTTTATGTCAGCCGCACGGGGCGATCGCCCCTCTCTCATCCGAGGAGTAGATGATTGAAAAGGATTTGCCGGAAACCGCGGACAACGCTATTTCGGGGAACCAGGCCAGCAATAATCCACTGCTGAAAAAGATTAAAAAGATTACTCCTGTGATCACTTTTTTCATTAATATCTCCAGTTTTTCAAAATCAGACATTGTTGACCCCAGGCAACGGATCGATCCAGTAGGGCAAAGGGGGCTTGCCGACAGAACCCGCTCCCGGACAGGGACGATTATCTCAATTCAAAGATTGACTTTTCCCGTGGTTATCCTTAAAGGATGGCCAGAAATAAAAATCAACCTTTACAACTCTACATACAAGCATAAGTAAACCATGTCAAGCAATTAGCACCCACAATAAACTCTTACTTTTCAATACTTTATGAAGATACTCATTCCCGGACCAGAAATTATAAGTGATCTCCTGACCGAAAACTGGGAACTGCGCTGGCAGGTGCTTGAGTTATTTTATAGGATACAGCTCAGTCTCCGTCATCATACTCCCGCTTCAAAAGAACACCGGCAGTTCTCACAACTTGAAAAAAAACTCCACGCGACCCTTAACGGCCCTCACGACCGGAACCTGGAACTTATAATGACTGCGGCCTACTTTCTCGGCGGCAACAGCTCAATTTTTCGTCTCTTTAACCATTTTGAAATTGATGACAGCCGTGAATTCTACCCGGAACTGAAGTCGATAAAACGCAAAATCATTCACGGTGAAGGAGGATGCAGTTTTTTTGACTACTTTCACTCACTTACCGGAGCTGCCCACGGAGTTGAAAGAACCACGGCGATTGCCGCGACCCTTGCCATCAGGCTCTTTTCGCCGGAAAAAGCTCTCCGTCTGATAATCGGTATTGTCGATCCGGAACTGCGTTCAACCAGCCTGCGGCTTCTGCATGAAACCTGGCCTGAACAGCGTTTAAACGACTTGATCTTTGCCGACAATTTCGCCCTCTTAAAACAAGTGCCCGAACTCATAGTCTTCATCAGGCCGCCTTTAAGTTCTGAGGAGGCCGAACAATGCAATATCAGAACTCTGGAGCTACTCACCCGAAAAGTAACACTGGAGCCATCCATCGCCGCCGCAATCGGCCGGCTAAAACTGACAAAATGCCGGGATCGGCTAAATAAATTTACCGATAACAACTACATTTTATGTACCCTTAGCGCCCGGATGGGTGATACGAAACAGCAGACGGAACTACTTGCAGCCGGTAATTCCTGGCGCCGTAAACACCGGCTGGCGGCAATCCCCGGAATTGCTTTCATCCCCACCCCTGAGGCCGTAGAACTACTGCAGAAAAGAGCTAGCAGAGGCGATCGCCATGAACGGCATCTGGCCTGGGCCGCACTGTCTACAAATTGTCATCCTCAAGCGTTGAAAGTGCTCTTCGATGATCTCATGACAACTGAAACCAGCCCCGAACGCCGCCTCCTGCTGTCTCTACTGGCCCGCCATCCACGGGCTGAACCGGATCAGGCCAACGCCAACCGGCTGAGCCGGTGGCACGATCAGGAAGAGCTCTACCCTGAACTGCTTGAAGCTTTGTCAATCTTTGGTTACGGAAAAGAGTGGGAGAGTATCATACGAACTTACAGGGCCCCGCTGCTCCACCATCACCAGCAGCAGGTGGCCCTCTTTCTGACCCGTTTTGCCGACCGCTATGCAGTCCGCAGAACCCTGATTGACCTGCTGGACGATGTTGACTGGTGTTTTTCATTCAAACTGCTCAACCGGCTTAAACCGTACTTTACCGCTAAAGAGTTTAAAATCCTGCTCTCCCGGCTGGCAAGCTATGAAAACAGCCGCGAGCTGACCATCAAAGAGCGCCTCAGCAAAGGCGATGATCTCCCAAATTTCAGTACGGCCCTGGCTGAGTTTCTTAATCGAAATCAGGAAACCGCAACCACCATCATCAACCGCTTCATTGCAGAACTGATTGAAGGCCGGTTGCCGGCGGAAGATAAATTGCAGGCGGATTTTGCTGAAGAAGCGGAGGAGTTGCAGAAACTTTTTCTGGATCAGGACGATTTTACCGAAGCCGATCTCCGCAACCGGCTCCCGCTTCTGCATATCTTAAACCGGCTGCGCCAGACGGAAGTAGACGGCAGCTGTGCCTTGGCCACGGTCGTACATCGCAGCCGCAGATACAGCGGTTATTTACGCCAAACAATAAGTGATCTGCTGGTCTCAATCATCAATCAAGACAGACGATTTCAAAGTGTTGAGGCCCTGCCGGATCTGCAGGATACTGTCGAATATATCAGGCACCGCCCGGGCTATGATACTTTAAGAGAAACCGTTCTACAGCGTATGGCGGCAATCAGCCGCCAGGCTAAAGATCTTAGAATCTATACCGAGACAGCCCAAAATCGCAGCCTCAAACTTATTTCAAGCAGAAGAATTAGCGAGATAAAATAGGGCTGTTCAAACGACGCTGTTACAACAATTAAACTGATTGACATCAAACATCTCCTGTTGTATAGCGCTCGCTCGGAAACAACTCCGGCAACGCCTGGATGACCGCTTAAATAAAAGGAGCAGAAAATGGTACGAACAACCTCTAAAAAACTTTTCGACAGGGCCCGTAAAGTCATCCCCGGCGGGGTCAACAGCCCGGTTCGCGCGTACGGTTCGGTCAACCTCGACCCTCCCTTTATCATCCGCGGCCGGGGGAGTAAAGTGTATGATGTCGACGGCAATGAATATATCGATTACGTCGGTTCCTGGGGCCCGATGATCCTGGGTCATACCCATCCGGAAGTCGTCGATGCCGTCCGCGACCGGGTCGCCCGCGGCGCCAGCTTCGGAGCCCCGACGATTCTCGAGATTGAGATGGCGGAAGAGATCAATGCCGCTCTGCCGAGCATTGAGATGGTACGCATGGTTAATTCCGGTACCGAAGCCACGATGAGCGCTATTCGTCTGGCACGCGGCTATACAAAACGAAAAAAAATCATCAAATTTGCCGGCTGCTATCACGGCCATGTCGACTATCTCCTGGTTGAAGCCGGATCGGGCGCCATGACCTTCGGGGTTCCCGACAGCGCCGGAGTGCCGGAAGAATTTACTCGTAACACCCTTTCCGCCATCTACAACGACCTCGATTCCATTGATACTCTTATTCAAAGTTGCGGCGATGAGATCGCCGCCATAATCGTCGAACCGGTGGCCGGCAATATGGGAACCATCCCTCCGCGTCCGGGTTTCCTTCAGGGTCTGCGCAAACGTTGCAGCGAACATGGTATTGTTCTCATTTTTGATGAAGTTATGACCGGTTTCCGGGTCGCCTACGGAGGAGCTCAGATCCTGTATGATATCAAACCGGATCTCACCTGTCTCGGAAAGATTGTCGGCGGCGGCCTGCCGGTTGGCGCCTTCGGCGGAAAACGCGAGATAATGGAGTGTCTGGCCCCGACCGGCAGTGTCTATCAGGCGGGAACCCTCTCCGGAAATCCGCTGGCGATGGCGGCTGGGCTGGTAACCCTGCGGCATTTAAAAAGTGTAGACCCCTACCCGGAGCTGGAGAAGAGTTCCAGTTATCTCGGCAACGGTATTGATGCGCTCCTGAACGAGCACAATATCCCTCATGTCTGCAACCGGGTCGGATCAATGCTCTGCACCTATTTCACCGACACTCCGGTGTATAACTACGATGATGCCAAAACCGCGGATTGTGAACGGTTCACAAGATATTTTGCGGCCATGCTGAACCAGGGGATCTATCTCGCTCCATCACAATTTGAGGCCGGTTTTGTCTCTGCCGCTCACAGCCGGGACGACCTCGATAGAACCCTTGAGGCAGTCAAAGTAGCCCTTGAGTCGATTTGAACTTGACTTCAAGTAATCGGTTATGCTAAGGGGGCGCAGCATTTTAAAATTAATGTTCTTTAACAAGAAATCCGTCAAATTGACCTGAGAAAAATTTAATTTTTCACTCATTGAGCGGTTCTCTATTAAGGAGTTGACTTAAGGTGGCTGAGAACCAAAAGCTGAAAAAGGTTTTCAGCCAGGTAAGCCGCTACAGTACGGTTGGGCTTGAGCTCGGAATTTCAGTTGCTATCGGGGTTACCGCCGGTTACTATTGTGATCGCTGGCTTAATACCACCCCCTGGATGACGATATTTCTGCTGCTGTGCGGGGTTGCGGCCGGCTTCAAGCGGGTCTATCTGGCCTTGAAAAGTCTGGAGAGGGAACAGGAAGAGGAGGATGCCGCAAACCGGTAGGCATCTATTATAGATGAAAGATAAAAGACTGCTACGGATTAATCTTTTTATTCTCATCATCACTGCTGTTCTCTCGCTTACGGCCAAGTTGATCGACATTGACAAGATCGGAGTTTCCGGAGTCGTAGTCGGCGGATTTCTGGCATTTGCCTATTTTTTTGCTCTGAGCATCCTCATCAGCCGGGCTTTTGCAAATGCCAGCACTGAGGGTATCGAGACTAAAGATGCTGGTCGTCTCGGGTTAAAATTACTGATACTGACATTCAGCTTAACAATTATAACCATTGTGGTCATTCTGACCCACGTCTGTCAGCCTTTTGGTTTTCTTATCGGTTTCTCAGCCTTATTTGGAGCCATCGCTTTCGAAACCATGGTATTTTTGGTTTTCAGTAAACCTCCGATTGAAACTGATGACGAAAACGAAGAAAATTAGAATAAATGCGGTTGCTGGTTTCGTTTAAGAGATATAACAGATTATTTAATCACCAATAATTTATACTTTCAAGAACATTGAGGAAAGATTATGCATCACAGTCCTTCAATTACCTGGGTCGGCCTGATTCCCGGCCTTAACGAACTGCCGGTACATGTTGCCAACGCCATCCTGATTGCCCTGATTATTGTGATTATGGTTCTTCTCGGAACCCGCAAGATCCGTAATGGTAACCTTGAAGATCTGATCATCCCGGAAGCTAAGTTCTCCCTTCAGAATCTACTCGAAACGATGGTCGAAGCAATCCTCAAGCTTATCTCTGACACTCTCGGCAGTGATGTTGCCAGAGATTTTCTTTTCATCATCGGGGCGAGCATCTTCTTTATTCTGTTTTCAAACCTTTCCGGCCTGATCCCCGGATTTACCCCCCCGACCGACAACCTCAACACCACAGCGGCCTGTGCTTTAACCGTATTTTTCCTGACCCATTACTTCGGCTGGAAAGAACACGGCGTCAAATACCTGAAACAGTTCGTCGGCCCTTTTCTCTGGCTCTCTCCGCTGATGATTCCGATCGAAATTATTGGTCATCTGGCCCGGCCGATGTCGCTCTCACTGCGTCTTTTCGGTAATATCATGGGTGACCACCTGGTTGCCGCTATCTTTTTCATGCTCTGCCCTATACTGGTACCGGTACCTATCGCTTTCCTGGGACTGTTTGTGGCTATCGTTCAGACCTTCGTCTTTACGCTGCTCTCTCTGGCCTATTTTGAAGGTGCCATCTCTCACAACCATTAAACGATAAACTGATTTTCATCCCCGGGACCGACCGGTTAAACTGGAAGTCCGGGTTTAACATACAACCATTAAATGATGTAAGGAGGTGACAAGATGAAAAAATTAGTCCAGATCGTTACCGCGATCACAACCTTGTGTGTAGCCGGCTCCGCTTTCGCGAATGAAGCCGCTGCTGAAGTAGCCACGAAGAGTTATGATGGTGCCGGCATTGCTTATGCTGCTGCTATTGCTATCGCTATCGCCGCTTTCGGTGGAGCTCTTGGTCAGGGTATGGGTATCAAAACCGCTCTCGAAAGTATCGGTCGTAACCCCAGCGCTGCGGGCAAAATCACCACACCGATGATTATTGGTCTGGCCATGATCGAATCTCTGGTCATTTACGCCCTGGTTATTGCTTTAATGCTCGTGCTCAAACTCTAGTTCGGAACTCTTTTGTCTGTTTTTATCAACAGACCCTGAAAAGTTTAGTCAAGTTTAGTAGGCAGGCACTGGAACTCAGTGCCTGCCTTATTTCGCCGGATAGATGTATACAATATCAAGAATACATATACTACAAATTAAATATTCTTTAACAGTTTAAAGAATATCTGCAACACCATATATAGTTGGCACCCGGAATTTATAAACCTAAATTACAATTAACTTTCAGACTTTCATCTAAGGAGACTGATAAACCATGAAAACAAAGATTGGAGCATATCGCCTGCCTCTCTTGCTACTGCTGGTCATCTCTTTCATCTCTATTACCGGAATCAGCAGCAACGCCCTGGCCAAACAGGCAGATGCCAAAGAGGAGATATGCCTTGAGTGTATATCTGTAGGACAGTGCCTTGAATGTCACGATGAGATCGATTCCGGCACCTTTGCCAGTTCCGCTCACGGGGCCAACGCCTGCACCAGTTGCCACCGGGATATCTGGGATCTCGATAAGCATGCCGACTGTGAAGTGCCGATGCAGCCGGTCAACTGCGGTTTCTGCCACAGAAATGAAGCTCGCCAGTTTGCTCTCTCCGTCCATGCCGACAATGATGTCTCCTGCACTGACTGTCATGCGAATATTCATGAACTGGTTTCACTCAAGGAT
This sequence comes from Thermodesulfobacteriota bacterium, assembly GCA_024763535.1. Classification (GTDB taxonomy): domain Bacteria; phylum Desulfobacterota; class Anaeroferrophillalia; order Anaeroferrophillales; family Tharpellaceae; genus Tharpella. The sequence continues at coordinate 1,697 of JANTFH010000005.1, read as the reverse complement.
AACAAGGCCAAGGTTGTACAGATGTGCAGCGGCTGCCATGATAACGCCGACTACATGATGAGTTCTCACGGCAAAGGCCTGCTGGCCGGTAATCCCGACTCGCCCTCCTGTGCCGACTGTCACGGTTTGCATGACATCATCGAACTTCAGGTCGATGACAAGAACTCCGAACATGCGGTTAAAGCCAATGAATTCAAAACCTCCAGTTGTGCCCCCTGCCATGACAACGAAGAGATGATGGAGCGCAACGAATTAAGCACCACCTCCTTCGAATCCTACCGGACTGAATACCATGGCAAGGTTGAACATCTGGGTGGAGCCACCGCCGTCGCCGGCTGTGCCGATTGCCATACTGCCCATAAGCAGATGCCCAGCGGTGATCCGCAATCATCACTGGTTGGAGAAGCCAAGGTTAAAACATGTAGCCAATGTCATAAGCAGGCAAATGCGAATTTCGTTAAATACGACCCCCACGCCACGCATCATGACAGTAAGAAATATCCTCTGCTCTACTGGACCTTCATCGCCATGACCGGTCTGCTGTGCGGCACCTTTGCCGTCTTCTGGCTGCATACCATTCTCTGGCTGATCCGCAGCTATATTGAGAAAAACAAACTCCGCCGACAGGGTATATTCCATGACACTCACAACCCCAAGGTCTTCTATCGCCGTTTTACCTTTCTCGAAAAACTGCTCCATTTCCTGATGATGGCAAGTTTTCTGGGGCTGGTACTCTCGGGTCTGCCCTTGAAATTTGTTGATGCTCCTTGGGCAATCGGACTGGCTCAGATTCTGGGCGGTCCGGTAATGGCAGGTAAGATCCACCGGGCCTGCGCTATCGTCACCTTTACCTATTTCCTGACGACGGTTGCCTGGAGCATGTACTTCCTGCTGATTAAACGTACGGGAAAGAGTTTCTTACAGAAGCTTTTCGGCCCTGACTCACTCTTCCCCAACTTCAAGGACGGGCGCGATATCGCCGGCATGTGCAAATGGTTCGTCGGTGCCGGTGAGGTACCTAAATTTGAACGCTGGACCTACTGGGAGAAATTTGACTTCCTGGCAGTCTTCTGGGGTATGTTTGCTATCGGTTTTACCGGGCTGATGCTCTGGATGCCGGAATTCTTCGCTCAATTTATGCCGGGCTGGGCCTTCAATGTAGCAATCATCGTTCACTCTGATGAAGCTCTGCTGGCCTCTGTGTTTATTTTTACAGTCCACTTCTTCAATGCCCATATCCGGCCGGAAAAATTCCCCATGGACCAGGTTATCTTCACCGGGGTTGTCTCCGGTCATGAGATGGAAGAAGAACGCCCGGAACAGTTTGCCCGCCTCCAGGAGAGTGGTGAACTGGAAAAACTGAAAACCAATTATCCCGGAGTTCTCTCTGAAGCACTTGGTCAGATTATCGGTATCACCGGGGTGGCGATCGGAGTCCTCTGCCTGTTCCTGATTATCTGGGGATTTATCGGCTAAGGCTCTCCATTGAGTTAAACTTACAAAAAAAGGCCCGGCCGCAGAAATCTGCGGCCGGGCCTTTTTCATTTATGACTAAATTTGCCATTTATAAAGATTTATTACTAATTCTGATCAACGAATCATAGCTGAATAAAATTCTGACCGATATAAAACTTAATAACCACTTTTATTTACCGCACTAACCCTCTATGTTATTCTTTACGTACAACATGCAATTT
>JANTFH010000004.1 GCA_024763535.1 Thermodesulfobacteriota bacterium | reverse complement strand
GTTGATTGCCAGCCATATCATAGAAAGTAAAGTTTCCGATCACGGTTTTTGCGGTTGGATTCAGAACCGCAACTTCAGTCTTCCAACCTTCAGTAATTGCAATATGGGAAAAACAGATTTTAGTCTTGGAAAAAAGATCGGAAAAGCTGTCTCCGGAAAAAGCCGGAGATACAGTTATAAGAGTTAATATTATCCCTAAAGAAATTGTCGAAATCGTTTTGCTTTGGTATTTCATAGGTCACTCCTTTTAAAGTATTAATGAAAACTATGCGCTTATATATCAGCTGTAAAATGTGCTGATGATTTAATTGGCATAGTTTATATACGCTAAATTTACATTTTACATGACTATTCACAATCCAACGGTCCCGGTTTACCTTGACCGACAACGTGGGTAACCCCATCCCCTGCACAGTTACAATACGAAAGTAAAGCTCCACTCCCATCATAAAATTCGACATAAGTGCGAACATCATTAACGTACGTTTCATCTCTATAGACTGTTCCATCGCAATAGAAGAAATAACCATGCCCATCTTTTACTCCGTCTTTATAGTGGGTAGCATTTCTCATAGTACCACTTTCATAATAAAAAACGGCCCAGCCATTCAACTGGCCGGCGGCATTTTTACAGGATTCACCTCTTAAATAGGTGTTGCTACCGGCATCCAATCCCCACCACCGCCACGGGCCAACATCATCGCCATTTAAAGTGTAGCGTGCAACTGATGAAGTTTCAAAATGATCCTCGACGTATTCCGCACCTGGGGGAACCGGACAGGAAAGATCAACAACAATTCCGGGGTCCGGATCGGGTTCAGGCTCATTCTGGCATTCATCGTACTGTTTTTTGAGGGTCGCCATATCCTGGGCAAATTTTATCCTGAGATCTTTAATGGTTTCTTGAAAAAGACCAGCCAGAAACATGCACCGGCTGTTGATATTTCCTGATCCATAAGCGCCTATAGCGAAATCACTTAATATTCTTGTGATTCCTGTCAATCTACCGGTCTCAAATGTAAAATCACTCTTTAGTTGAGCCATTTTCTCATTTATGGCGACCTGACAATCACTAAGACTTGCTCTCATATTTTCCTGACGTAAATTTTCAATTGTAATTGAGCCATCAGCAAGATTCTTGAAAGTCATAGTTGAGCCACCTTTTGTATAGGTGGCGGGTTTATTGTCTGTAAAATCCAGCACAAAGGGGCCGCTTCCATCATTTCCCGAAAGTCTGGTGATAAATACATCATTACCGGCAATGCTTCCGAAAAGGGTTATTTGGCCGAGGCCTCCGGGATCGTTAATATAAGTCAGAACTCCATCAGTCACTCCCGGCCCGGTTACGGTCCCGGCAATCGGCATAAATTTAACCATGTTGGAAACCACCGGCCCCTGATTCGTATTGGCAATGATTGCAACATAGAAAATCATGCCGCTCGGTAGGCCAAAGGTAGAAAAAGTCGTTCGGTTTCCCATATTAATAAGTTTCAGAGAGCCAATATCAATACCACCAGACTCGTCCGCAAAAGCCACCGCCATGGAGTATGAGTTGGCTGCCGGCATTGCTGACCAGTCAAAGTTGACATCAACCCCGTTAACCTCCGCACGGAATTCTGCAACCGGAACTGCGGCATTTTTTACCTCAAGCTGAAATGTAACATTATTGCTATTCTTATCATAACGTAAGTGTTGGGCAGTATTGCACCAGACTCCGCCGCTGGCTGCAGATGGGCCGTATGAATAGAGCATAACTGTAACATAAATATCTTTTTTACCTATAAACACCGCTGGCAGAGAGCCTGAAGCATTCCCTGACCTCCACTTACCGTACTCAGGTGGTGGTGCCTCGGCCAGTTTTATCCAGGTGCGTCCATCGATTGAAGCAAAAACGTAACTATACCCCTGACTGTATTTCCAATGAAACGTATCCGTGCGAACATACAGACTGGCTTCGCTTATGGGGTCTGCAAAAGAAAAATGGTACCTAATAACTCCAGGTTTTGCTTCCTCCATAGTTGTTGCCCCTTTGGCGGGACAAAAATAGGTAAAATTCCCCTCTGTCCGTATATTGATATTAGATGTACTGGTAACATACTGCTCGGCAGACTTCAGGTTTGGGTTTCTTATGGTATAGGAAAAATCCGCCCAACCGGTACCGTTACCGAATATAATCACTAACAAGGTCAGTACAACTAATCTGAATATCTTAATAACAATATTATTCTTCATGCAGACCTCCTTAAATTAAATAATGACTTTGATTATTCATAAAAACAGATGGGCCATCATAAGCTGAAAGCAGTCTCTTTCTTGAAAAAAATAAAACAATTTTATATCTTATTTAAGTCAGCCTTAACTTGTTTTCGTATTCATGTCAAGTTTAACTGTTGCACTTACGAGTTGAATCATAAGATGTTGTTTTTCTTAAATTTCCGGATTAATTGCAAAAAATGATTGATTAATTAAAAAAAATAGCCTATATCTAATCAATAAATCTAACGACCGGTCGGAATTTTTCATGAAAGATAAATTTATGAATAAACAACAGCTCATTTTTGATACCGCCGCCTCTCTTTTTGCCCGGAAAAGTTACCTGGGAACCTCGATAAATGATTTGGCCCGGGCGATGGAGCTGCAAAAGGGTTCGCTCTACCACTATTTTAAGAGCAAAGAAGAGCTTTTGTTTCAATTGCTGGATCAATATATGAGCGCGGCTTTGGTTGAAATTGAGAAAATTTGCACCCTGGATATCCCCGCAACTGAAAAACTAGAGCGGTTTATGCTTTTTTACAGCGGGTTTTATGCCGGCGATCGGGATCGCTTGATATTGCTGGTTAATGAAATAGATAAACTCAGCCAGACCTATCGGGAGCTGGTGGTTGAAAAGGAGCGGCGTTATTATCGGGCGTTGACGGGAATTTTCAGTCAACTGCAAGCTGCCGGTATCATGAAACCGCTGCCGCCGGCCGTTGCCGCATACGCTTTTTTCGGGATGGTGCACTATACCTGTAACTGGTTTCAGCAGGATGGCGAGATCAGCGCCGCCGAGTTAGGAGAAATGTTTCTGGAAATTTTTACCGAAGGCGTCTTTAATAAAAACCGGCGGGAAGGAGAATAATAATAAATGCAGGGGAAAATTGAGCATTTAAGGAAAGTGCAGACGGCGGCGGCCTTAGGCGGCGGCCAGGAAAAGATCGACCGGGTGCACAGCAAAGGTCAACTGACCGCCCGCGAGCGGATTGACGCTTTGCTGGATGAAGGCAGCTTTGTTGAATTCAATCGTCTGATAAAACATTTGGACGGGGCTCCCGGCGACGGCATCGTTACCGGCCACGGCACTATCAATAATCGTATTGTCTGTGTCTATGCTCAGGATGTTACCGTGCTCGGAGGCTCGCAAGGCTATATGCACGGCCGCAAGCTATATAAAATTCACGAAATGGCTCTGGAGATGGGGGTGCCGATTATCGCCCTGAATAATTCCCCCGGGGCCCGGGTGGTGCGGCCGGAATTGGCCGGCAGTGACGATCCTTATCGGGTCAGTGACGAGAAGCATGCCGGGGTAGTTTTTTACGTAAATACTTTGAGCTCCGGCGTAATCCCTCAGATAGCTGCGATTTTCGGCAATACCACCGGCGGCTCGGTTTATTCACCGGCGTTGATGGATTTTATCTTTATGGTCGATAAAGAGTCGCACATGTTCATTACCGGCCCGAAGGTGATAAAGTCGGTCACCGGTGAAGAGATCTCGATGGCTGATCTCGGCGGGGCCGCAGTCCACTGCAACAAAACCGGGGTTGCCGATTTTAAGGTTGAAAGTGAGCTGGATTGTTTTTCCGAAATCCGGCGCCTGCTCGATTTTCTGCCTGATAACTGGCAGAAAAAGCCCGATCAGAAGAAAAATGAAGATGACCCGGAACGGCTGGCCGAGCGTCTTAATGATATTGTTCCGGCGGTTACGACCCGGGCTTACGATATGCGCAAAGTTATCAATGAATTGGTTGATATGGGTGATTTTTGTGAAGTAAAAGCCGGGTTTGCGCAAGAGATTATTGTCGGTTTCGCCCGGATTGACGGCCGCAGCGTCGGTATTGTAGCCAATCAGCCCCTGGTTAAGGCCGGCTGCATGACGGTCGAGAGTTCACTCAAACAGGCCCGTTTTATCCGCTTTTGCGACTGTTTTAATATCCCGCTGGTACTGTTGGTCGATACGCCGGGTTATCTGCCGGGAAAAGATCAGGAACACGCCGGTATCATCACGCACGGAGCCAAAGTCCTTTATGCGTTATCTGAAGCTACGGTTCCCAAAGTTGCGATCCTGCTGCGTAAAGTTTACGGCGGCGCGGCTTTAGGGATGGGGATTCTGCCGGGATTCGGCACCGATCTGATTTTTGCCTGGCCGACGGCTGAAATCGGAGCCATGGGGGCGCCGCAGGCGGTTAACCTCTTTTACGGAAAAGAGATCGCCGCCGCCGACGATCCGGAAATCTTCAGATCGGAAAAAGTGGCCGAATATCAGAACCTTTATGCTGATTCGCTCGCTTTAGCCTCCCAGGTTACTTATGTTCAGGATATTATCGAACCGGCAGAGACCCGTCGCTGTTTAACCCGCTCATTACGTCTCTTGAAAAACAAAGAACGGCAGCGTAAACCGGGTCATCACGGCAATATGCCTTTGTAAATTTTTAAGTAACTATTCAGCCAAACTGCATCTACCCTTTCTTGAGGGGACGGGGGTGGTTTTTTGGAGCGGTTGCGGAAACGATTTCGTCGTTTTTCCCAACGAGCGAGAGCCCATAAGCATTGCAACTGTTTGAGCGAAGCGAGTTTTGCAATGCGGGCGAAGCGAGTGCTGGAAAAACAGTAATCTTAACGCCTAGCGGAAAAAAGCCACCACCGTCCCCGGAATAACAATTTGGCTGAACCGTTACGCAAATTTCTAAATTGATTGGAGATAAAATATGAATTTTTCTTTTTCAGAAGAGCAGTTGATGTTACGCGATCTGGCGCGAAAATTTGCTGAAAATGAGATGCGTCCGCTTTTACAGGAGTATGAAAAAGCGCGGAAAACCCCTGAGCACCTTATCAAAAAACTGGCTGATTTAGGCCTGCTCGGGGCCCATTTGCCGGAAGCCTATGGTGGGGCCGGTCTTGATTATCTCTCTTCGGCGATTATCTGGGAAGAGTTAAGTAAAGTCAGCTGGACTATGGCTTTGGGAACTTTAGGCCATGCCGTTTTAAGCGGCACAATTTTAAGTTCAGTCGCTTCCGACGAACAAAAAGAGAAGTATCTTGCGCCCCTCTGCCGGGGCGAATTGATGTTTGCCACCGCCACGGTTGAGCCTAATGCCGGTAGTGACGCGACTTCAATTGAGGCCAGTGCGAAATTAAACAATGGTTATTGGCTCTTGAACGGCACCAAAAATTTTGTTACCGGCGGCGGCCTTGCTGACTATTTTCTGGTGCTGGCGCAAACCGACAAAAAACTTGGCACAAAAGGCATGGTGCTGTTGCTGGTAGACAGTAAATCAGCGGGCATAAGTTTTGAAGATGTCCGCCTGGTCGGCGGCCTTACCAGTAATATTGTTAATCTGGCTTTTTCCGATTGTCAGGTGCCGGAGGAAAATTTAATCGGCAAAGTCGGTCGGGGTTTGCACGGCGCTTTTCACGGTATCGATACGGCCCGGGTTTTTATTACCGCCGGGGCCTTGGGGATGACCCAGGGGTGTCTTGACTCGTCTCTTAGCTATGTGAAAGAACGCGAGCAGTTCGGAAAAGCGATAGGCGGTTTTCAGTTGGTGCAGGAGGTGATTGCAAAGATGGCTGCCGAAATCGCCCCTTTGCGTTGGCAGCTTTACTATGCCGCAGACCTAAAAAATCGGGGCAAACCTCACGGTCAGGAGTTATCAACTGCCAAATGGCTGGCCTCCGAGTTGGCCGTAAAATCTGCGGCCGAAGCGATCCGTCTGCATGGGGCTTATGGCTGCAGCGATGAGTATGATCTGGAACATCATCATCGGGATGCGGTGTTAAGCACGATTTTGGGCGGCACCAGCGAGATGCACAAACTGATGATCGGCCGGGAGTTAATCGGCATAAATGCCATGACCTGATATTTTGATGGATTAGGGGAGACTGAAAATGGGAAATTTCTGTACACTTAATAATATGCTGCGCCGCAATCTTGAATTTAATCCTGACAAAATTGCTTTGATTGAGGGCGAGCGCAGTATCAGTTTTGCGGAGATGGTTGATCGTTGTCAGCGTATGGCCAATGCCCTGCTCGATTTTGGTTTGAAAAAAGGTGAGCGCGTTGCGATTTTGAGTAAGAACAGCATAGAGAATGCTGAATCCTATTTCAGCATTCCCGGCGCCAATCTGGTTTTGGTCATGCTTAATTTCCGGTTGGCGCCACCGGAGCTTAAAGATATTCTGCTGGATGCTGAACCGCGTGTGATTATGGTGAATGAGGAGTATCGCGAGGTTTTTGCAAAAATTTACTCCGACTTACCTTTCATAAAAGAGGTTATTTACATTGGTGATCCCGCTGAAAAACCGGCCGGCTGGCATCATTACGAAGAGCTTATCGCCGCGGCGTCAGCTGCGGTTCCCGCTGTGTCCCCGGACGAAAATGACCTGGCGGCCCTGCTTTACACCAGCGGCACCACCGGCGCCCCGAAGGGCTGTATGGCGACCCAGCGCAACTTTTATCATGTCGGTTGCAGTCTGACGTTAGAATTGAAAATGGATGCCGATGATGTCGGGATTATCGCATCCCCCTTGTTTCACGCTACCGGCGAAGTGACGTTGATGAACCATATCTACAGCGGTACGACTTCTGTGATCATGCCGATGTGGGATGTGCCGACTTTTCTTGAACTGGTTGAAAAATATAAAATTACTACCGGTATGCTGGCAACGCCGATGGTGCTTTTTCTGGCGGAATTCGGCGACTTTGCAAAATATGATTTCGGCAGCTTGAAAAAGATCTATTTTGCCGGGGCCCCGGTAACCCCGGTGGTTTTTCAAAAAGCGATCAAAATTTACGGTAATATTTTCATCCATCTTTTCGGCACCAGTGAAACCGTCGGTCAAACCACAATCCTGCGTCTTGAGGATGTTGAAAAGGCGCTGGCTGAAGGCAATGATGCGATTCTTGCCTCATGCGGCCGCTCATTTGCCGATATGGAAAGCATCGTTGTCGATGAAAATGATCAGCCGATAACGCCCGGAAAAGTCGGTGAACTTAAGGTCCGCGGTCTCGGCAACTGTTTGGGTTATTGGCGTAAACCGGCTGAAACTGCGGCGGTTTTTCGCGACGGCTGGTACTATCCGCTCGATCTTTGTCGGGTAGATGACAAAGGTTTTATCTATGTTGTTGATCGGAAAAAGGATATGATTATTACCGGCGGCGAGAACGTTTATCCGGCCGAGGTTGAAAATGTTCTCTACCGCCATCCGCAAGTCAGCCAGGCCGCGGTTATCGCCCTGCCGGATGCCAGGTGGGGTGAGGCGGTAACCGCAGTCGTCCAGTTGAAACCGGGAGAACAGGCTGATGAAGATGAATTACGCTCATTTTGCAAAGCCGAAATCGCTTCCTATAAAACGCCACGCCGGATTATTTTCATTGATGAAATGCCGCGCAGTGCCAGCGGCAAAATCTTGAAATACAAATTAAGGAGGCAATTCGGACAAACTGCATGAATAGTTAAGGGAAAATATCGTAAACCATCTCTCTGACCAACGCCGGATCGGTTAATGTAAAAATTTTTTTTCTGCAGGCTGCCGCTCCGGGAATGCCTTTTATGTACCAGGCCAGATGTTTGCGGTAGAGGAGGAGGCTATGTTTTTCGCCGTACTCTTCTTTAAGTAACTCACCATGTCTCAAAATGGTTTCCCGTTTCAGTTCAGAAGCGGGTACCCAACTCCTGCCATTTTCCGATAACTCCTTTATCTCCCGAAAAAACCAGGGGCGGCCGAAGGTTCCGCGGCCGAGCATTATTCCGGCCAGAGCGGGGTGTTTGAGATATGTAACCGCGGTCGCTGCATCGTTGATATCGCCGGAGCCGATAACCGGCAGCGGGGCTTTTTCCGCAGCGGTCATCAGCCTCTGCCAGTCGGCTTTGCCGGAGAACATCATCTTGGCGGTGCGCGGGTGACAGGTCAGGGCTTTGGCATTGAACTCTGCCGCCATTTTAATAAAATCTTCAAGGACAAAGATTTCATTGTCCCAGCCGGTTCTAGTCTTTATCGTGTAAGGTATAGCTGGAGCCCGATTCAGAGCCTGCATGATTTTGCGGGCTCGTTCCGGCTCCCGTAAAAGTGCGGCACCGGCGCCGGTTTTTATCACCTTTCTAACCGGACACCCCATATTAATATCAATCAGATCAGCTCCGGCCGCCAGTGCCATCTGGGCCGCTTCCCGGATGATTTCCGGCTCCGAGCCGAAGAGCTGAACCCAGTATGGTTTGTCACTCTCATCCGGAACCAGAAGCATGCGGCTTTTACGATCGCCGTAGACCAGTCCCTTGGCGCTGACCATCTCACTGACGGCAAAATCGGCTCCGAAAGAGCGGCAGAGGTTGCGGAAAGAGCGGTCACTGATGCCGGCCAGCGGTGCCAGAATGATTGGTTTTTTCGTAAACATGCGCTCTTTTACCGTTTAAGATTGATAAATACAACTTTTTCTTGACTTGTCTTCAAGCATCGGGGTATCTCTCCCGTTTTTATCGTCTTATCATTATTGTTTGACTGAAAAGACTTGCAACCTCTAACCTGATAATATAAACTGTCGCTCATTGCGTTTGGCGCCAAAAGTCAACCGTTCAGGCTGCCGTTTCACCCATTTTATTATTAAAATTATGAATGATGTTTTGAAAAAAGATAAATTGCCCCGCCATATTGCCATGATTATGGATGGTAACGGACGCTGGGCGGAAAAACACGGGAAAATCCGGGTCAAGGGCCACGAAGCCGGAGTTCGGACGGTTGACCAGATGGTTAGCTTATGTGCTGAAATCGGGATTGAGGTTTTAACCCTCTACGCCTTCTCTTCAGAGAACTGGCAGCGCCCGGCTAAGGAAGTTTCCGCCCTGATGCGACTGTTGCGTCACTATCTCAAACGTGAGGGTGAACGCCTTCTCAAAGAGGGTATCCGTCTGAAAGCGATCGGTCGGCTGGAGCGTCTCGAGGCGGGAGTCCGACAGGAGCTTGAGGAGGCCTGCCGGAAAACCGCCGGCGGTACAAACATGACCTTGAATCTGGCAATCAGTTACGGCGGTCGGGATGAGATCTGTGACGCGGTGCAGGCACTCTGTCGCAAGGTTCAGGCCGGAGAGCTCGAATGTAAGGCCATTGATGATAAGCTGTTGACGGCTCATCTGGATACCGCGGGTCTGCCGGATCCGGATATTATGGTTCGCACCGGCGGGGAATATCGCATCAGTAATTTTCTTCTCTGGCAGCTGGCTTATACGGAGTTCTATTTCAGCGACACCCTGTGGCCGGACTTTTCCAAAGAGGAACTGCTGAAAATAATCAGTGACTTCCAGCAGCGTGAACGCCGTTTCGGCCGGGTGCTGTAATATCTACCCAAATCTGAGGAGAGTAACAGTGAACGAAAGTTTAAAGAAGATCCTGTGCAGCCATAGGGTTAAGACCGCCGCTGTGACTTTGCCTCTGATCGTAGTGTTACTGGCCGTTGCTCCGAAATGGCTTTTCTCATTGCTGCTGGCGGGAATTATGGGGCTGGTGATTTATGAAAGCTGGCCTCTTTTATTTGGTGAAGAGGATAGTTCCCTTTTGCAAGGCCTGGTTTGGGGGCTCTCTTTTCTGCTCTTTTTTGCCGCTCATATCGGTGGCATCGTGGCTCTTTCCGGAGTCCTGAGTCTGGCCGTTCTCGTCCTGGTTCTCTTACTTTTTGAAGCCGGCCTGGAGGCTGAATCTCTGCCCCGTTTTGCTCTGGCAATCCTCTTTATTCTCTATCTCCCTTTTTTTATGTCCCATCTGCTGCTGCTCTGGGATCTGCCGGAGGGCCGTACCCTGGTGGCCATGGTCTTTATGGTAACCTGGGGTGGTGATGCATTTTCCTTCTACTGCGGTACCTACTGGGGCAAACGTAAACTGTCTCCCAACATCAGTCCTAATAAAACGGTCGAGGGTTTTCTCGCCGGTCTTTTCGGCGGGACTTTCTTCGCTCTGCTCTTAACCTGGATCGGGTTACTGAATGTTGACTGGAATATCGCCGTAGTTCTCGGCTTGGCCGCCAATTTTTCCGGACAGATGGGGGATCTTTTCGAATCCTTCCTAAAAAGAAGTCAGGGCGTCAAGGATTCTGGCAATCTGATACCCGGCCACGGCGGGTTTCTCGACCGGGTCGACAGTGTGCTCTTTGCGGCCCCGGTCATCTATTATGGTTATAGACTGTGGGTGATGTAAAATTGCTGCGGAAATGCAAAAAAATTGCCCTGCTCGGAGCTACCGGCTCAATCGGTCGTAATACCCTTGACATTGTCTCCCGTTTTCCCGAACGCTATCAGATTGTGGCTTTAGGCGGCGGTCGTAATATTCCGGAGCTGCTGGAGCAGGCTAAGCGTTTTCAGCCGAATATGCTGGCGGTTCAGGATGAGTCCGGAGCGGATGAATTAAATAAGGCCTTAAAACAGTTAGGTCTTTCGATTCCGGTAATCAGCGGCCCGGCCGGAGCGGTTGCCGCCGCGACCCACCCTGAGGCTGACCTGGTGGTCGCCGCGATGGTTGGCGCGGTTGGCCTGGAACCGACCTATGCCGCCTTGAAATCCGGGAAAGATGTGGCCCTGGCCAATAAGGAATCGATGGTTATGGCGGGCCGTCTCTTAAATGAAGTGGCGGCGGCTAACAAAGCTTCAATCCTTCCCTTGGACAGTGAACATTCAGCTCTCTGGCAGGCGCTTAACGGGGAGTCGAAAAAAGGTGTCAAAAAACTTATCCTGACAGCATCCGGCGGCCCTTTTCGTGAGTTTTCCCGGGCGCAGATGGAGGCGGTCACTCCGGAACAGGCTCTTTGCCATCCGCGCTGGGAGATGGGGCCGAAGATTACCATCGATTCGGCAACCATGATGAACAAGGCCTTAGAGATCATTGAGGCCCGCTGGCTCTTTGATGTGGTCCCGGAAAAGATTGAGGTTCTGGTTCACCCGCAGAGTATCGTTCATTCTCTGGTCGAGTATCTGGACGGCTCGGTTCTGGCCCAGCTCGGTCTGCCGGATATGCGCCTGCCGATCGCCTATGCTTTGAGTTATCCCGAGAGGTTAAATCTTGACCTGCCGAAACTTAATCTGTCCGAGATCGGCCGGCTCGATTTCTTCGCGGCCGATGAACAGCTTTTTCCGGCACTGCAGCTGGTACGTCAGGCACTTGGTAAAGGTGACAGCGGCTCTATTGCCTTAAATGCCGCCAATGAAATTGCGGTTGAGCATTTTCGTCTGGGTCGTATCGGCTTTCTCGAGATAGCTGAAACCGTAGCCCGGGTTCTGGCTGAAGTTGAGCAGCGGGAGTTTACAACCTTAAATGAAATTTTAGCTTTTGATGCCGGCATCCGGCAGTCACTGGCAGACGCAGGATGTTAATTTATGTCTAGTACGATTTCCGCCATTATAGTTTTAGGCGTTCTGATCTTTGTCCATGAACTGGGCCATTTTCTGGTGGCCAAGTTCTGCGGGGTTCGGGTGCTCAAATTTTCCTTAGGCTTTGGCCCTAAGCTCTGCGGTATCCGTTTCGGTGATACCGAATACCTTATCTCAACCATTCCCTTAGGCGGCTATGTCAAAATGCTGGGGGAGGGGAAAAGTGACGATGATGACGAAAGTGAATTAGCTGAAGCCGACAAGCCCTTCTCCTATGAGTATAAAGGTCCCTGGCAGCGGTTGGCGATAATCATCGCCGGGCCTCTGGCCAATATTCTCTTTGCAGCGGTAATTTTTTCGGTAGTCTATCTTTTCGGAGTTCCCTCTCTAAGCCCGGTTATCGGCCAGGTTAATCGTGAGATGCCGGCTTTTGCCGCCGGACTGCAGCCGGGTGATAAGGTGGTCATGATTAACGGCAAAAAAATTGAGGAGTGGGAACAGATCTCATCCGCGGTAAGAACCAGCGGCGGGGCGGCACTGGATATTGACTATGAACGAGATAACACCCTGTACCGGGTGCAGATTGTTCCTCAACGAGTCGAAAATAAAAATATTTTTGGAGAGAATGAGGTCTCATACCTTATCGGCATTACCGCTTCCGGAGAGACCGTGGTTAAGCATTATCGGCCGGGAGAGGCCCTGCTGCACGGGTTGACCGAAACCTGGAATATCTCCTATTTGACGGTTATGGGTTTTATCAAGATGATCGAGCGGGTGGTTCCGGCCAAGGATCTCGGCGGGCCGATAATGATTGCCCAGATGGCCGGCCAGAGTGCTAAAGCCGGATTTTTGAGCCTGCTCTACTTTATGGGAATAATCAGCGTCAACCTTGGTATTCTCAACCTTTTTCCGGTTCCGGTACTCGACGGCGGTCATCTGCTGTTCATTACTTTGGAGCTGATTCTCGGGCGGCCGGTGAAAAAAGTTGCGATTGAGCGGGCCCAGCAGGTCGGATTCTTTCTTCTGCTCTCCCTGATGGTCTTCGTTTTCTATAATGATCTCGCCCGGATTTTCAGCAAATGAACTCCTTGACTTTGGCGGTTGACAGCAGCAGCGAGAATCTTGCCGTTGCTCTTTTAGATCAGAATAAGGTTTTAGTCGAGATATATCAGGCGCTCTCGCAGCCTCATTCTCAGAATCTGATGGCCACGATCGACTGGATTCTGCGGCAGGCTGATGTCGAGTTGAAGCAGATTGAGAGATTGGTTGTCAGTCGCGGTCCCGGAGCCTTCAGCGGCCTGCGCATCGGTATCGCCAGCCTGCAGGGTCTGGCTCAGGCCTTAAACAAACCCCTCTACACCTTTATCGGCCATGATCTGATTGCCGCTAAATTTACTTACCGGCCCGGGGCTATCGCCGTTCTCACCGATGCCCGGCGGCGGCAGGTTTACTGGTCGCTCTACCGGAGCGACGGGAAGATCCTGACCCGCCTGACACCCTGCCGGGTTGCTGATCCTGAAGTCATGGCGCAGCAGGTGGCAAAAACCGATATTATCCTGGCCGGATCCGGAGTTGAAGTCTATAATGATGAACTGGCTGAATTACTGCCGGATGCCATTCGTCTCGGATCAACGCACGCCAAACCCAATCTGGCTCTAATTGCCGGAATGTCGCTGCTGGATGACGAAGATGAAGAGCGGGTCGGTCTGCGACCGGCCTCAGGCAGTTTTGAACCGCTTTACGTCAGGGCTTCGGATGCGGAGATAAATCTGCAAAAAAAGCTTCAAGGTAAACTTAAAGAGAAAAGTGATGGCTGAGAAAAAACGACTGCTCCAGATTCTTGATCTGGTTAAAATGCTGCCCCGCAGCAACTGTAAAGAGTGCGGCCTGCCCACCTGTATGGCTTTCGCGACCCACGTTTTACGCGAGGGGGCCAAACCGGAACTCTGTCCCTACTGGCAACCCGAGGATCTGGCCTTCGTTAAAGAGTCACTTAACGCTCAGGGTGAGGACACAGCCTACCCCGACCATCTTTTTTCGGCCCGAAAATTTGTTCAGGGGAAAATCAAAGATTACGACTTCTCTGAGGTTTCCGAGCGCATCGGTGCCCGGTTTGAACCGGGAGCGTCGGGAGAGGATTGTCTTATTATAAATCTACTAGAACGTCTCTATTGTGTCAGCAAAGCGGATGTCGAGGCTGTAGATGGTGCCGATCACGATCTCTGGGATCATGTTCTCCTCTATAACTATGTTGCTGAGAATGGCGGCCGCGAACCCACCGGGGAGTGGGTGCCGATGGAGAGCCTGCCGGGCAGCCTTGCCAAACGCAAAGCTTTTGTCCGAGGCTGCGAAGATAAAATTGCCGCGGCCTATACCGGCAAGCCGGAAGAACTGCGCGCCGCGCTTGAAGTTCTCAAAGCCGATTTCCCTGAATTGGAGAGCAACGCCGAGGTTGCCGCCGTTTTTCATCCACTGCCGAAGATTCCTTTTCAGATGCTCTTCTGGGATGCCGATCCGGATGACGGCTTCCCGGCCCAGATCAAAGTTCTGTTTGATGAAACCGTGCTCGACTATCTCGATATCGAATCCCTGGTTTTCCTCGGTGAAAAATGCGCCGAACGGCTTTTGGAACTGCAATAACAGCTGAACTTGTAAAATAACAATGGTATGCACGATCATGATTGAGAGCAGCCATCAATATCACTGGTTAACCGCCTATACCCGGGGCCGGATGAGTGGACACCGCCTGGACTGGAATAATCAGCCCACTTTTTTCAAGCAGTATCCGGGGACTAAAACCTATCTTCTACCTCTGACTGAGTTTGCCGATTTCTCTGATAACTCATTTTTTGATCTCTTTCAGAAAGATGAATCAACCTCTAAAGCTCCTTATTCCGCTTCTCCCTCCCGCTCCCGTCGTGACCTTGCTGAGCTTTTTATTTTAACCTCGGCCCCGACCGCGAAAAGTAGTTTCAAGGAAGGTGAGATATGGTATCGCTCCAATGCTTCGGCCGGAGCTCTGCATCCTTTGGAATTTTACCTGGTATTTTCCGGAGGCGATGATCTGCCGCCGGGTCTTTACCATTATGATCTTTTGACGCCGTCCCTGCAGCGGTTGCGCCGGAAACCAGGGGTTTCACTCTCTTTAGCTGCAGGCCATGACAATCCCGCTGCTTACGGCACCGTTGAAAGACCCGATCTTTTTTGTATAAGCGCTCTCTACTTTCGCACTGCCTGGAAATATCGCGACCGGGCTTACCGCTATCTACTTTTAGACTGCGGCCACGCTTTGGAAAATCTGGCGCTGGCGTTGAAAATTAAAGCCTTGGATTTCACCATAGAGCTTGATTTTGATGATGATACGGTCAATAAAAACCTGCGGCTCGACCCGCAGCGTGAAGTGGTTCTGGCCAATGTAGGTGTTACCTGGCCGGAAACTGCGGCCGCAGACCTTTCCGTAGTTTCTGACCCGTCTGATCCGGAACCTGAACTGCCGCCGGAAGAGCGAGACTCAACTGGAGAGATAACCTATCCGGCTTTGCATGAGATTCATCAGGCAACCTCACAACCTCTGACAGGCAGGGTCGGAGAGCAAAAAAATCACTTAGTGATAGCGCGAAAGGATGCCTCCTGGCAAAAAATTCCCGACGATATTTATCCAGTTCACTCTTCAGGCTCATATATTAATGCTCTCCGGCAGCGGCGGTCGCGCCGAAATTTTTCCGTCCGGGGAGGGACGCTGGTCGCAGATTCGCTCTTCTTGCTGCTTGGTATGTTGCTTTATAAACCCGTGCAACGATTATTGTTGCAACCTGAAATTATCTTTTCTAGTCACTCTGTCGATAATTTCCCGGACGGTCTCTATCTCCTCGATTATGAACGCAGAAGTTACGCTCTTCTGGATAACCGGGATCGACGCCGGGAACTGGCAGCGGCAGCGTTGGATCAGCGCTGGATTGCCAACGCGGCCCTGCAGTTTATCTTTTTTGCCGATCTTGAGCTGGCGGAAAAAGAGTACGGCCCGCGCAGTTACCGGCATCTGAATATAAATGCCGGGCGTCTGGGCCAGCGTCTCTATCTCGGAGCAACCTCTCTTGGCCTCGGCTGCTGTGCCGTCGGGGCTTTCTATGACCGGGATCTGGCGGCGGTTTGTTCACTTCAGGATAACTGCGATCCTCTCTATATGGTTGCCGTGGGGCCGGTTGCGGGACAATAATAAAAAAGATTGCAAATAGATCTGTGATGATGTATGACTAATTTTGTCCGGTTTAATTATCTTTAAGTAAGACTAAGGATATTCATAGTAAAATTCTGGAATCAAAAAATAAGGGAAGGTGAAATCATGGTTGAATGCAGCAAAACAGTTCTTGATGCCATTGAAATGGGTATGGCGGAGGAAAAAAAGGCCAGTGAATTTTATGCTGAGGCCGCGGCAAAACTACCTGCCGGGCCCGGAAAAACTTTATTTACGCAGCTTTCTGAATTTGAAAAAGGTCACTTTAAGGCTTTGCAGGAGTTGCAGTCATCGCTTACGGGAAACAGCTGTTATATAACTTATGAAAGTGCTCTGCTGGAACCGATCGGGGTTGAAGGCGGCCGGGTTAAACTGGATGGTGATATCCAGAAAACAATACTCGATATTCTGACCATCGGCATAAAAAATGAGAAGAATGCCGGCCGGGCTTATCGTGAGCTGGCAGCGGAGATTGAGGACCCCAATGGAGTTGAGATGTTTGAGAAGATGGCAAAAGAGGAAGATCAGCATGCCAGGATTCTTGAAGATCAACTCTATGATGTTAAAAATCAGGGAGAGCTGGTATGGGGAGATTGATAATTTCCCTGGCCGGAGCCGGACTGGTAATGATTCTTTTTCTGGGTTTTGGGACGGGCTCGGCTGTGAACGCTGCTGACGGCTTGCCGGGTAACCCGCAGATACTGGAATTTACCTGCACTGAATGCCATGATCTGGAACAGATATTTGAAAAAAAATATTACATGGCTGAGTGGCAGAAGATCGTTGACCGTATGGTCGCTTACGACAGCAGCGAAATCAGTCAGATTGATAAACTTAAAGTTTTGAAATATATTAAGGAAAATCTTGCTGTTGACGGTCCCGGTGGCCGGGCGCGGCAGAAGGCTGCTACGGAAAAGAAATAGTCAGCCTCTTTCCATAACCTTAAAAATATGAATGACGGAGGAAAAGAAATGGATAAATATGTATGTGACATATGTGCTTATGTGTACGACCCTGAAGTTGGTGACAGTGATGCTGATATCGCGCCCGGAACCGCTTTTGCCGATCTGCCGGAAGACTGGGTCTGTCCGATGTGCGGTGCGGATAAGGACAGCTTCAGTAAGGTCGACTGATTCGCAGACAATGTAAACTGGAAAAAAATTTGAAGGAGCAGAATTATGGCTGAAATCGTAATTGTTTATGACTCTCTGCGGGGTAATACCAAGCGGATAGTTGAGGTTATGAGTGAGCTTTTTACCGGGGCCGGTCACAATGTTAAAGCCCTGAAGCCGAAAGAGGTTGAAGCAGCTGATGTTGAAGCCGCCGATTTTCTTCTGATCGGTGGACCGACCTACCATAAAAAATTGATCAACACGATGGAGCAGGCCCTGTTTAAACTGGAAAAAGCTGATCTTAAAGGGAAAGCGGGAGCTGTTTTTGCCTCATTCGGCTGGAGCGGTGAATCCCTCGGCATCCTTGAAGATACGGTGAAGAATCTTTACGGTATGGATCTTAAGGTTGACGGTATCAAGGTGAAACAGACCCCGGTCGTCGCCAAGGTTAAAAAAGAGGTCGAACCTTTTGTTCAAAATATACTGGCCACCCTGTAATTTAAGGTTTATGCGGATGCCGAAGGCATCAATTTAATTTATGGTCGAATCGGTAAAAATTCCGGTTCGACCTTTTTTCGTCAATTGTTGGCCGCTTGTAAATTTATTCGTAATCTGGAAATCTTCAAAAAAATTATGAATCAGCCCATGTTCGAAACCAGAGGAAGAGATGCTGTCAAACCCCGGCTGCTTATTATCGGTGTACGAGGGCAGCTGGGCTACGATTGTGCCCAGGCTTTTAATCCCGATTTTTCCGTTACCGGTTTAAGTTCGGCCGAACTTGATCTTTCGTTTACGGAAAAGATCCGGGCCGCGGTTCTGCATTGTCAACCTGAAGTCATTATCAACTGCGCGGCCTATACTCAGGTTGATAATTGCGAAAACGAAAAGGAAAAGGCTGAACTTATAAACAGTGTAGCCCCGGCCCATATGGCGGCTACGGCAAAAGAGATCGGGGCCCGGCTGGTGCATATCTCGACCGATTATGTTTTCTCCGGCGATAAGCCCTTGCCTAAAGGTTACAGCGAAACTGATAAGGTTGATCCGGTGTCGGTTTACGGCCGCAGCAAACTTGCCGGCGAAACCGCCATAATTAATTCCGGCTGCGAACACATTATCGTCCGCACAGCCTGGCTTTATGGTATTAACGGCCACAATTTTCTCAAAACCATGCTCCGCCTGGCACTGTCCGAGCCCACAACCGAACGTAAAATTGTGGCCGATCAATTCGGCTGTTTAACCTGGAGTCAGAGTCTGGCCCGGCAGCTGTTGAAACTGGTTGCCGGCGGCAGCCGGGGCCTCTATCACGGGGTCGGGGAGGGGGCTGCCAGCTGGTATGAGGTGGCCGAATACTTTCTTAAGTTGATGGAAGTCGAACACCAGCTGATTCCGTGTGCGACGGCTGAATATCCCACGCCGGCCCGGCGGCCGGCAAATTCAATCTTGATCAACCGCCGCCTCAAAGATGAAGATATTCTTGTAATGCGCCCCTGGCGTGAGGATCTCAAGCTGTTTGTCGAAAATTATCGTCAAGCGCTGCTGGATGAGGCCCGGGCGGCAATCTCCGCAACCTGATTTTATCAAGGTATTTTTATGTTTAATCGACTCTTTGTGCATACTCCGTTTCATCTTTTTGATGAAGCTGTTGAAACCCTGGCCGAACTCGGTATGGCCCCGGAGATCTATTTTACGGCACTGCATCTGGATCAGCTTAAAGGTGATAAGAAACCTTTGGAACGGGCTGCTGCCAAACTTAAGGATTACGAGCTGCCGTGCTCTTTTCACGGCCCCTTTCTTGATCTCTCACCGGCGGCTTTTGACCCGGAAATTGCCCGCGTTACCCGGGAACGTTTTCTGGATCTCTTTACCCTGGCGAAGATCTTTAACCCTGAAGTTATCGTTCTCCATTCCGGCTACGAGCGCTGGCGTTTCAATCAGAATATCAACCTCTGGCTGGAGCAGAGTCTCGCTTTCTGGCGGCCGCTGGTCAGCCGGATGGAAGATACGGGCGGGGCGCTGGCCATTGAGAATATTTTTGAGACCACACCCGGAGGCTTAAGAATGCTGTTTGACGAAATCGACTCGCCGGCTTTCGGCGGCTGTTTCGATATCGGCCACTGGAATCTTTTTGCGAAGATGGATCTTAGTGAATGGCTCGGACTTCTGCAAAAACATATTATCGCTTTTCATCTGCACGATAACCGCGGCCGTTTTGATGATCACCTGGTACCCGGAGACGGTTTTATCGATTTTCCGGCCCTGAAATTTCTGATTAACAGTTACTCCATTAAAGCCCGGGTGCATACCTTTGAGCTGCATCAGCGTTTAGATCTCGCCCGCGGGGTGGAATGGTTCAAAAATAACGGTTTTCTGACTCCATAAAAAAGCAAAATATACCAGGATGCGGCAACGCAGTTCCTGAAATCTTAAGGAATTTTCTGAAACAGATGAAATTTGACTTTGCCTTACTCAACGGTGTCGAAAAACCCGGCCGCTATCTGAACCGGGAAGTCAACTCGGTTTATAAAGAGGTTGACGATGAGACCCTGCACATGGCTTTAGCGTTTCCCGATCTTTATGAGCTGGGGATGTCCAATTACGGTTTTCTCCTGCTTTATCAACTGCTTAACCGGGAGCCGGACTTCTACTGTGAGAGAGTCTTTACCCCGGCTGATGATTTCTTGAAAAATTTGAAGATAGCCCAACGTGAGCTTTTTACCCTGGAAACCTCCACAGCTCTCAAAGAACTCGATTTAATCGGCATCTCTCTCTCCTATGAGATGGCCTACACGAATGTTCTGATGATGCTGGAGCTGGCCGGGATTCCGACCGCCGCCGCTTGTCGCGATGAAAATTGTCCTCTGCTCATCGCCGGCGGGCCGAGTATGGTCAATCCTGAACCGATCGCCCCCCTTTTTGACGCGATTCTTATCGGCGACGGGGAGGAGGCGATTATTGAAATCGGCCGGATCGTACTTGCCGGCAAAAAGAAAAAACTCTCCCGAGCCGAACTTTTGCTTCAGTTGAGCCGTATCGAGGGAGTCTATATCCCTTCATTTTTCGTTCCTGAAAAGAGCCCGGAGGAGATAACCTCGGTTGAGCCGCTGCACTCAGATTATCAGATAATTAATCGACGCATATATGCTGATTTAAGCGGTAGCGTGCTGCCGACGGCCCCGCCGGTACCCTTGATTCAGGCTGTACATGACCGCCTGGCTCTGGAAATTTCCCGGGGCTGTAGCCGGGGCTGTCGTTTCTGCCAGGCCGGGATGACCTACCGGCCGGTACGTGAACAGACCCCTGAATCCCTGGTTGCCGGGGTTATTGAGGGGAGTGCCGCCACCGGCATGGACGAGGTGTCCCTGCTTTCCCTGAGTGTCGGCGACTATTCCGAACTGCTGGATTTGGTTTCCGACATTCGACATTCATGTCCCGCTCTTAATTTGTCGCTGCCTTCGGTTCGGGCCGGAGTACTGAGCGATGAGCTGCTTGAAGCTTTGAAAAAGAGCCGTCAGGGCGGGTTCACGATTGCTCCGGAAGCCGGAACTCAGCGGCTTCGGGATGTGATTAATAAAGGGTTGAGTGAAACTGATATCCTTGAAACCATCGAAAAACTTTTTGCCCGGGGCTGGGATCTGATCAAACTCTATTTTATGATCGGTCTGCCGGGGGAGAGAGATGCCGATCTTGAAGGCATCGTTGAACTCTGCGATAAAGCTCTGCGTCAAGCCAAAAGTAAACGCCAGCGGCTTAATGTTTCGGTCTCAACTTTTGTCCCCAAACCCCACACGCCCTTTCAGTGGGAGAAACAGATAAGCCTCGATGAAACCCACCGCCGCCAGGATATTATCCGTCAGGGTTTAAAGAAAATCGCCTCACCCAGACGGCTTAATTTCAAATGGCACGATGGCCGGGTCAGCCAGCTTGAGGGAATTTTCAGCCGCGGCGGCCGTAATCTCTGGCCGGTTCTGCTTAAAGCCAGAAGCTTGGGGTGCTCTTTTGATGCCTGGAGCGATCGTTTCAATTATCAGCTCTGGCAGCAGGCATTTACGGAAACGGGTTTTGACCTTGAAACCCTGGTCGGTCAGGATTTTTCGCAGGTCGAATCACTGCCCTGGAGTCATATAAACTGCCGGGTCAGTGAAAAATTTCTGCGCCGGGAGCGGGATCAGGCCCGGCAGGCACAAACCACCCCGGACTGTCGTTTCACTGAATGTCACGGCTGCGGTGTCTGCAAAGACAAAGAAAATATTCGCAATCTGGATGCCGCCCAGATTTCCGACAAGCGGCCGGATGTGGATGAAAAAGACTCGCCACCCATAATGCCGCCGGCAGCTAAGATAATCTTGAGTGACGGTCAGCCGCGGCAATGGCGTTATCAGATATCCTTTGCCCGGGGTCGGCGGCTCTCCTATCTTTCCCATCTCGAAAATGTCTCGGTAGTTATCAGAGGATTAAGGCGGCTGCAGATTCCGCTGGCCTTTTCCCAGGGTTTTCATCCTCATCCTAAAATCTCTTTTGCCCATCCGCTGCCGGTCGGTCTGGCCAGTGAAGATGAGATTATGGAGTTTCGCACGATAGCACCGCTTGAAATTGAGACTCTGGCTACCGGCTGGTCGCAGGTTATGCCGGTTGAACTTGAATTTCGTCGGGTAATCGAGCTCAGTCAGCGGGCCGCCGCTATCGACCGGCGTCTTCAAGGGTGCCGCTACCGGATTGAGGCGGCGGAAAATGATCGTGACTCCGCGAAAATTATAGCGGCAGCCGCAGCCTCGGCCAGTGATGTCATCGCCGGTGACAAAGCGCTGGTTTTGACCAGAATGAAGAAAGGTAAGCGACGCGAAATTAACCTTGCTCCCCATCTGAAAGGGGTGGAAATAGATAAAAACAACGCCCTGATTCTTGAAGTGTGTATTTTAGATGGACGTAACCCCAATATTTTTGATATAATTGCTACCCTTGTCGAACTTGAACAGAGACCAGAGGGCGGGATTGTGATCACCAAGATCGAGAGTCTGATGCACTCGTAAAAAGTCTTGAGATGGCTAAGTAAAAATTTCGATATACAAGATGTTGTGGTCTCTTCAGACACGAGACCATACATGTAGTATGTCGGGTGGCTGAAGAGGCCGCAACTCTGGCACCCCAAGGGCACTTCCTGCGGGCGTAGATCGGACTTTTTACGACGCCATCAGAGTCTGATTGATCCGAACAAGATATAAAAGGGTGTCTGGAAAAAGACAATTTATTTTTCTAAGGTACTCATAAATTTATAAGGAATTCCTTTTTTATGGCAGCTGAACTGATTATTAATGTGACCGAGGGTGAGGTGCGGGTCGCCCTGCTGGAGAACGGCACTCTGGCGGAAATCTTTTATGAACGCGATCACGGTCTCGGAATTGTCGGCAATATCTATAACGGCCGGGTAGTAAAGGTTCTGCCGGGGATGGATGCCGCTTTTGTTGATATCGGCCTTGATAAAGCGGCTTTCCTCTATGTCGCGGATGTTCGTAATGATGAGGATCAGGAGAACTTTCTCCCCGCCGATGAGACCCCGGTTGTCGATGAAGATTTTGTCATCAGCCAGGATGAATTCGATGAGGCTCTGCCGACCCCGCAGATTGATGACCTGCTGAAAGAGGGGCAGGAGATTCTGGTCCAGGTCTCCCGGGAGCCGATCGGCAGTAAGGGAGCCCGGGTGACCACCTACAACTCACTGCCGGGCCGTTATCTGGTTCTGCTGCCGACGGTTGAACATATCGGCATCTCCCGTAAGATTGAAGATGAAGCTGAACGCCTGCGTTTGAAAGAGCTGGTCGCCAGCATCAAACCTGAAGGGATGGGTCTGATTGTCAGAACCGTCAGTGAGGGCAAACAGGAAGGTGATCTTAAACACGATCTTGAGTTTCTGGTTAAACTCTGGGAAAATATCAGTCGGAAGAAAGAAACAACCAAGTCACTTAATCTGGTCTATCAGGATTTGAGACTGGTACAGAGAATTATTCGCGATCTCTATTCGGATGAGATTGATCGGGTGGTTATTGACTCGGATGACGGATACCACGAACTGCGGGAGTTTATCTCGAGCTATTTCCCCGGTCTGGTTTGTGATATCGAGCGCTACACCGGGATTCAGCCGATTTTCCAGGCCTATGATATTGAAATTGAGATCAACAAAGCCCTGGAACAGAAAGTCTGGCTTAAATCAGGCGGCTATATCGTTATCGAATCAACCGAGGCCCTGACCGCGATTGATGTGAATACCGGTCGTTTCGTCGGCAAAAAGAATCTCGAAGATACCATTCTCAAAACCAATCTTGAAGCGGCGAAAGAGATCGCTTTCCAGTTGCGGCTCCGTAATATCGGCGGAATTATCATTATCGATTTTATCGATATGGAGAAGAAAAACCATCGGGAACGGGTCAATGTCGCTCTGGAGGAGGCCTTAAAACGTGATAAGGCCAAATCGAATGTCTTAAAAATTTCCGAACTCGGCCTGGTCGAGATGACCCGGGAGCGGATCCGTAACAGCATCGCCCGGATGTTGTGCGACCCCTGTCCTCATTGCGAAGGCCGCGGTTTTGTTAAATCGAAAGCGACCGTAACCTTCGAGATCGTCCGTGAGCTGAAAAGTTTTGGTTACGATATTGAGGTTAAGGAACTTATCGTCATGGTCAGTCCGGAGTTATTGGACTACATCTACGATAACGAAAGCCTCTCTCTGGATAATCTTGAGTACGCAATGCGCAAGAAAATAACCTTAAAGAAGATTGATAACTTTCAATGGGAAGAATATGAAATCATTGCTAAAACATGATGATTTTCAATTTAATAAAATAACCCCGTCATGAGTCGCGAAAGGATCGATCTGCTCCTCGTGCAGCGGGGGCTTGCCGTCAGCCGCGACCGGGCCCGGGCTCTGATTCTGGCCGGCAAGGTCGTCTGTGACGACCGTCTTGTTGATAAAGCCGGCAGCCGGATAGATTGCCACGCTGAAATTCGCTTAAAGGGAGAAGATATTCCCTTTGTCGGTCGGGGCGGCCTGAAACTTGAGGCGGCCCTTAATTTTTTTGCAGTTGAGGTTAAAGACCGGGTGGCGATTGATATCGGTGCTTCAACCGGAGGTTTCAGCGACTGCCTGCTTAAACGCGGAGCCAAAAAGGTTTACGCTCTCGATGTCGGCTACGGTCAGCTGGCTTGGTCGCTGCGCTGTGATGAGCGGGTCGTGGTCATGGAGCGCATCAATATCCGGAATGCGGTTAAGGATGATTTTGCCGACCCCCTGGAGCTTGCGGTTATTGATCTCTCTTTTATCTCCCTGACTAAAATTTTACCGGTCACAGCAGCCCTGCTGGAGCCGTACTCTCCGGTAATCGCCCTGGTTAAACCGCAGTTCGAAGTCGGGAAAGGAGAGGTCGGAAAAGGCGGTATCGTTCGGGACGAGGAGAAACGGGCCACCGCTCTGAAGAAGGTGTGCGATTTTGCGGCAAATTCAGGTTTTATTCATCATGATACCATAACTTCACCCATCACCGGCCAGAAAGGCAATATCGAATATCTGATCTATTTGACAGCGGCCGGCTGATTTATCAGCTCTTACTAAATCCTGATAATATCGAAAAGAGTAATAAACTGGACTTTTCAATATGGCAGAAAAACATATAATTTTAGGCACCGCCGGCCATGTCGATCACGGCAAAACTACCCTTGTAAAAGCTCTGACCGGCACCGACACCGACCGGCTGGCGGAAGAGAAGAAACGCGGCATTACGATTGAACTGGGGTTCGCCCATCTGACTCTGCCTAACGGCCAGATGCTGGGAGTGATTGACGTTCCCGGCCATGAACGCTTCATCAAAAATATGGTTGCCGGAGTCGGGGGCATCGACATGGTCATGCTCCTGGTTGCGGCCGATGAAGGGGTGATGCCGCAGACCCGGGAACATTTTGATGTCTGCCGTCTTTTAGGGGTCGAACGCGGGCTGGTGGTGATCAGCAAAAGTGATATGGTCGATGATGATCTGCTGGAACTGGTAACCGAGGAGATTGCAGAACTTGTGGCCGGCAGTTTTCTTGAAGAAGCACCGGTTATTCCGGTATCAGCAACCACCGGGGCCGGCATTGAACAACTTCTTGAAGTAATTACTGGAATAGCTGAAACAGTCAAGGAAAAACCCGACAGCGGTGCCTTCCGACTGCCGGTTGACCGGGCTTTTGTGATCAAGGGATTCGGTACCGTAGTTACCGGAACCGCGCTCTCCGGCTCCTTGAAACTGGGTGACGCGGTGGTGCTGGAACCCTCCGGCCTGAAAAGCCGGGTGCGCTCACTTCAGGCCTACGGTGAGGAAAGGGAACAGGTGTTTGCCGGCGAACGTACTGCCGTAAATCTCCATGGTCTCGAGAAATCAGAAATTGAGAGAGGTGAGGTTCTGGCCCGACCGGAAAGTGTTATTCCCACCTCCATGATCGATATCTTCTATACCCATTTAAGTTCGGCCAGTTCACCCCTGCCGCCGCGCAGCAAGATGCTGATTCACAGCGGCAGCGCGGCCCTGATGGGAACCGTTGTGGTCTTAAATGGCCAGGAACTTCTGCCCGGAGACCGGGCCTATGTCCAGGTGCGCCTGGAAAAACCTTCGGTAATTGTTTTTAACGACCGAGTCGTGATGCGCAGTTTTGCCCGGCGGGAGACCGTCGGCGGCGGGGTGGTTCTCAATCCCGCTCCGGCCAAACATCGTCTGAAGGAGTATCAATCGCTGCTTCCCGATTTCAAACTCCTGCGGGCCGGAAAACCGGCTGATACGGTTGCTATTCTCGTTAACCAGGCGGGTGTTTCCGGTCTGCGGCTGGATGAACTTAAGGCCTATCTCAATTTTTCGGCCAAGGCCTTAAGCAAGGTTGTTGATGAACTGCTGGCCAATCGGACTATCGTTCGCTATGACAATGAACGGCATTTTCTGATCTCGGGTGAGCTTTTCGACTCTCTGGCTGAAAAAATTGTCGCCATGGTGCTCGACTATCATCAGCGCGAACCGATGCGTGAGGGCATGGCCAAGGAGGAGATCAAATCCCGCTCTGCGCTCTCCGCTTCACTTTTCAACGCTCTGCTGCAGCGGCTCATAAAAACCGCAAAACTTGTTGTTGACCAGGATCTGGTTCGCGATCCCGAACACCGGGTGCACCTGGCGATTGATGCCGATGAACTTAAAGCCGATCTTCTGGCTCTCTACCGGAAAGCCGGGCTCAACTTCCCCGATTACAGCTCGCTTCCGGAAAAACTCCAGACCGAAGCCGATGACATTAGACAGATTATGACAATTTTGGTGAAAGAGGGGACTCTGCTGAAGGTTCGTGACGGCATTTTTCTGGCTCCGGAACACTACGAAAAGATGCGCGATCTGGTTGTTGATTTCTTAAAGCAGAATGAAACCATGACGACTCAGGAGTTCAAGGCCAAAATCGGTTTGAGCCGCAAATACATCATCCCGCTTTTCGAATATCTCGACCAGCGCAAAGTCACCGCCCGCAAAGGCGAAGCCCGAATCCTGCTGCAGGGTTGACTCGACACTCTCCCGACACCGGCCGGCTTTAATCGAACCTGCTTTCTCAAACCGGCATGCGAGACTTTAATCAAGAGATACAACTATGTTAAATTTTTTTGAGAAATTTTTGCTTAATTCCGGTTTGCCTGCCTCGGCGACCCAATTAGTTATTCTGGTGCTGTCCATTTTAGCCCTTGCGGTGCTTGCTTATCTGATATCAAAACTGACCCGTCACCTGATGATTCCTTTTTTTGTTAGGGCAACAACCCTGAGTAAATCAGACTGGGACGATCTGTTGGTCAGAAATCGCTTTTTTGACCCCCTTTCCATAATAATCCCGGTAATAGTAGTTTATGCCACAGTCGGTATTCTGCTGGTGGAATATCCCTTTTTAGCTGAGATGATCAGACGTTTGAGCATGACCATTTTGGTATTTCTCGCCGTGCGAATGCTTAATTCCGTACTCTATACGGTTGAAGATATATACAAACGCAGTGAGATATCAAAAAGGAAACCGATCGGCGGATACCTATCAATGGTCAGGATTGCCATGTTTATTCTGGCTGGAATTTTTATAGTTTCAACCATAACCGATCAATCACCCTGGGGAATCGTCAGTGTCTTCGGTGGGTTGACGGCTATCGTTCTGCTGGTTTTTAAGGACACCATTCTCGGTTTCGTCGCCAGCCTGCAGTTGGTCAGCCACGATATGATACGGGTCGGCGACTGGATTGAGATGCCCAAATTCGATGCTGACGGCGATGTTATTGATGTCTCAATTCACACTGTAAAAGTGCAGAATTGGGATATGACCATAACTACTATTCCAACCTATGCGCTGGTCTCAAATGCGTTTAAGAACTGGCGGGGAATGTCACAGTCCGGCGGGCGGCGAATCAAAAGAGCGCTTTTACTTGATATGAATTCGATCAGATTCTGCACACCGGAAATGCTTGAAAAATACAGTAAATTTATTTCGGTTAAAGAGTATCTGCTAAAAAAACAGGAAGAAGCTGCGTCTTCCAATAAAGAGCATGATTCTGAAAAAGGTGTAATCGAAAACAACAATCAGCAAACCAATATCGGTATCTTCCGGGCCTATCTCAAAAGCTATCTAACAAACCATCCCAAAATTAATCAGAATATGACCCTGCTGATCCGCTATCTGCCCCCAACTCCCAAGGGACTTCCCATAGAGATCTATGTTTTCAGTAATGACCAGGTCTGGACAAATTACGAAGATATCCAGGCCGATATTTTTGACCATATCATTGCGATTCTACCGGAATTTGATCTCCGGGTTTTTCAGGAGCCTTCAGGTTTCGACTTTCAATCACTGGAAGTTATCGGTTGAGATCTTTTGATTTGATATTTTATATTTCCGGTTTTGCCGGTTATGCACTACATACATATCTGCAAGATGATCTGGAGTGATTTTGTTAATTATTGCTGCGTTCTATTGTCACCCCTATAGAAAGGAAATTGATGCTGCTCACCATTAAAAATATTTTGATGTTCATGCGCCCTCATCATTACATCAAAAATTTATTTATTTTTCTGCCACTGTTTTTCGCGTTGAAGATTACCAATGCAGAACTTTTACTGAATGCTTTTTGGGGCTTCACGGCTTTCTCTGCGGCTGCAAGTGCCATCTATATTTTTAATGATTACCAGGACATAGAAGAAGACAGACAACACCCTGAAAAGAAAACTCGCCCTTTGGCTTCCGGAGACATCACCAAATCTCAAGCCATTATTATTATGACGGTATTGCTCCTGACAGGAGTTGTGTTAATGTCAAGCCTGTCATGGAAAGCGATGGGGATATTGATTGCCTATGTGATTATGAATATCGCCTACAGTTTTTACCTTAAACACATTGCGATCCTTGATGTTACCATTTTATCTGTAGTCTTTGTGTTGCGTTTGTTTGTCGGTTCTGTCGTAACCGGGATTGCCCTGTCCACATGGATCGTTATTATGACCTTCCTGCTGGCTCTGTTTATGGCTTTAGCCAAACGGAGAGATGATGTCTTGATCTACCTGGATACGGGTAAAAAGATGCGTAAAGTCATTGACGGTTACAATCTGCAATTTTTAGATACCTCCATGTCCATTATGGCTTCCGTGGTGATAGTTGCCTACACCATATATACGACCTCACCGGAAGTTATGGCCAGGCTCCATAGCCAATATCTATATCTCACAGCACTCTTTGTTATTTTAGGTATTCTGCGTTATTTGCAGATCGCTTTTGTTCATGAAGACAGCGGATCTCCTACCCGGATTGTTCTCAAAGACCGTTTTATGCAGTTGACCCTGCTAGGCTGGGTTCTTACTTTTACCTGGATACTTTATTAAAATGCTAGCGGTTAAATATGCTATCTTCGCAGCCATTTCGACACTGATCAATCTGTTGTTTCAGTATTTAAGCTTCCTTGTTTATGGTGGGCGCGGTTCACTTTATATCGCCATGTTCATTGGTACCCTCGCCGGGCTTGCAACCAAATATATCCTTGATAAGAAGTGGATATTCTATCATACTCCCAAAGACAGAAAAGACGATGCCAAAAAGTTCATCCTCTACTCATTTATGGGAGTCTTCACCACCATCATTTTTTGGGTCGCAGAGATGGCATTTTACTATCTTACGCCCTATCCAAACGCTAAATATATAGGTGCTGTGATCGGTCTGGTTACAGGATATGTCGTCAAATACTTTCTCGACCGAAAATATGTATTCATACATGAATAGGAGTTTACAGTATGACCTGCACAGCATGGGGAATGTACCCGAAGATAGAGTGCGAAAAACTGCATTTCAGTACGAAAGAAGCACTGCGAAAGATTATCCATAACAAGCAGGAACTTATTCCTTACGGTAACGGCAGAAGTTATGGTGACAGTGCGCTAAACCATAACATTATTGAGGTAAAACCCCACAACTATTTTCTGGGGTTTGATGAGGATAAGGGTCTCTTACATGTAGAGGCGGGTGTCCTGCTCTCAGAAATACTTGAACACTTCGTACCCAGAGGCTGGTTTTTGAAAGTCACACCCGGCACTAAACTCATTACCGTAGGTGGTGCTATAGCCTCAGATGTCCACGGGAAAAACCATCATATCGCAGGATGTTTCAGTGAGTGCATTGCCGATTTCAACATCATGTCGGCAGAGGGAAAAATCATTTTTTGCTCCCGGGAGCAGACACCGGACCTGTTCAAAGCAACCTGTGGCGGTATGGGACTTACAGGGGTAATTCTGGATGCCAGGATATATTTGAAAAAGATCAACTCTAAATATATTGACCAAACTACTATAAAAACCAAGAACCTCAAAGAAACTTTTGCGGCCTTTGAATCTTATAAGGATAAACCGTACTCTGTCGCGTGGATAGACTGTCTGGCTAAAGGTGATGAGAGAGGAAGGTGTCTTTTAATGGTGGGTGATTTCCGTGATGATGGTAAATTGGATTACAAAATCAAGAAACAGAAAAGCATTCCTTTCAACTTTCCCGGTTTTGCACTGAACAACTGGACTGTGAGAGCTTTTAACTGGTTGTATTACGGTAAAGCAAGAAAGGGTGTCTCCCATCAGAAAGTAGATATAGATACTTTCTTCTACCCCTTGGATGCTATCGATCACTGGAACCAGATTTACGGCAAAAAAGGTTTTACCCAGTACCAGTTCATCTTACCCAGAGAGACCAGCTACGAAGGATTGGAAGAGATTTTAACCACTATCTCCAAGTCAGGCAAAGGTTCTTTTCTCGCGGTTCTCAAACTCTACGGCAAAGCCAACGAAAACTGGCTCTCCTTTCCCATGGAAGGATACAGCCTGGCACTGGATTTCAAAATGGAGAAGGGTCTTTTCAGCTTACTTGATAAATTAGATGAGATCGTAGTCAGAAATCATGGTCGCATCTATCTCACCAAAGATGTCAATGTCAGCAAAGAGACTTTTGAAAAAGGTTATCCTCATATTGAAACCTTCAGACAGTACCGTAAAAAGAACAAGATGGATGAAAAGTTCCAGTCATTACAATCGAAAAGAGTAGGGATATAATATGAGTTATGTATTAATCGTTGGCGCCAAAAGTGATATAGCAAAAGCTACGGCCCGGGAATATGCCAAAAATGGCTATGATCTTTATCTGGCCGGCAGAAACATAAGTGAACTGGAAAATCTAGCAAATGACATCAGAGTACGCACACAAAAAGAGGTTGAACTGCTCGAGCTTGACATCTTAGAGTATGAAAGCCATCATAGCTTTTATGAGCAGTTGGAAGAAAAACCCTTGGGAGTTATATCTGCGGTTGGCTATCTTGGTGATCAGGAGAAAGCTCAAAGTGATTTTAGTGAGGCCCGGAAGATAATGGACACCAATTATACCGGTGTAGTCAGCCTTTTCAATATCATCGCAGATGACTTTGCAAAGAGGGGAAGCGGCTTTATAGTTGGCATCTCATCTGTCGCCGGTGACCGGGGTCGTAAAAGTAATTATCTCTACGGCTCCGCCAAAGCGGGGTTGACGGCTTATCTCTCGGGACTTAGAAATAGGCTTTATGATGCCAGGGTACAGGTGCTGACGGTTAAACCCGGATTTGTAGCAACCCGGATGACAGAAAACATGGATTTGCCTGAAAAACTGACGGCCCAACCGGAAGCGGTGGCTGAAGATATTTATAGCGCTCAGCAGAAAGGAAAGAATGTAGTTTATACGAAGTGGTTTTGGAAATATATTATGATGATTATTAAGATTATCCCGGAGTGGAAGTTCAAGAGGATGAGTATATGATAGGAGATAGAAGCCCGAGCAAACTGAACAAGTTAAGATCTTCCCGTACACTCACGCAGCAGTCCGCCTAAACTGTTTACTTTGCGATCCAGTTCCCGTGCGTTGGGGTAGATGCTTTCCAGTTTCTGCCAGAAAAGCGGGCCGTGATTTTTAATTCGGGTATGGATCAATTCATGGACTAGAATCAGGTCTCTAAGTTCTTCCGGGAGCAGCGCAAGTCTTACGTTGAGGCTGATATTGTTTTTGGCGGAACAACTGCCCCAGCGGGTTTTCTGATTGCGGATCGTCAGGCGATTGTAGCTGAAACCAAATTCTTCCGCCAGTTCCTGAAGCCTTATTGAGATGGTATTTTTCGCGCGGGTTTTATCCAGCTCGTTAAGCCGATCACTATATTCCGCCGCCGCCGCTTGTTTTTCACCGGCTCGCGTCAGTTGTCGTTTAATCCACTCCCGTTTACTGAGCACAAACTCTTCGGCAGTCCGCAGCCGGACCCGTCTGGGTACCGCCACCCGTATTGCACCGTTTACCTTAACCGTTATATTTATTCTTCGCGCCCGCTGACTGGCAACAAATTGAACCGGACCGATACCGGACATCTCTTTAACCTGCGGCAGCTTTTCCGGCAGCGGAAAAAATTTTTTCATATTTCTTGAATGCAAATCGTAAAAATTGATGAAATACTGTACAAAGCGAAGCTGATATATTACAAAGCCGGAATCTGTCAAGGCCTAAAAATAATTAGCGGCAGACGAGGTAAAAATTACAATATTTGAGGTGATTGAATTTGGGAGCCGGGAAGATAAGAGAGTATTTCAATGCGGGCGATGGGCGCCGGATTGAAGCTTTGGGAAGCAGCTTAGATAAAGTAGCCGCTGAACTTGAGTGCTTTGAAAGGGGAGTGCCCTATCTTAAAATCGTCCGGCCCTGTACTTTAGGTGATGGCATCCGGAAAATAGGCAAGGATGAATGTCTTGCTTTGAGCGGGTTTTTTTCTGCCGCCCTTCAGGATAAAGAGATTGTCAAGTTTGTTCCCGCCTCCGGAGCTGCCAGCCGGATGTTTAAGGAACTGCAGCAATTTAACGACAACAACAGCCCTCTGCCGATGAATGAGGTCAAAGTGCTGGCGGATTCCGGTAATAAATCTGCAAAAATCCTGCTCAAATTCATGTTGCAAATTGATAAATTCGCCTTTCTGGATGATTTGAAGGCGGTGCTTAGAGAGGATGGAATAGAGCTTGAATCCCTGGTTGAAGAGGGGGATATTAAGCCGATTATTGACTCTCTGCTGACTGCCGGAGGGCTTAATTATGCCGCGTTTCCCAAGGGACTTATCAAATTTCATAACTATCCTGAAGGCGGCCGAACCGCCTTTGCCGAGCATCTGGTTGAGGCCGTAGATTATGCCCGGGGCCGAAATAACGAGGCCCATATCCATTTTACCGTTTCACCGGAGCATCAAACTGAATTCACCAAGCTTCTCGCCGCAATCAAAAACCGCTATGAAGAGGAGTATAATATTCGCTTCGTCATTACTTTTTCGGTTCAGGAGAGATCTACCGATACGATAGCGGTTGATCTTAAAAACCGTCCTTTTCGTGAAAATGACGGCTCTCTTTTGTTTCGGCCGGGCGGTCACGGGGCCCTGCTTGAAAACCTGAATCGTCTCAAATACGACATTGTTTTCATAAAAAATATCGATAATGTGGTCCCCGACCGGCTGAAAGGGGAGTCCTCCATGTGGAAACGGGTGCTGGGCGGTCAGTTGCTCAAGGTCCAGCGGCAGATATTTACTTATCTTAAACAATTGAATAATCAATCATCGCCAGATGATATACTTTCAGATGAAATCTTTACTTTTATTCGACAAGAGTTGTCGATTCTACCGCCGGCGGCGGTTGAGAAACTGACTGATAAGGAGCGGATTGAATTTCTCATAAAAGTTCTCAACCGGCCGCTTCGGGTATGCGGCATGGTCAAAAATGAAGGAGAGCCGGGCGGCGGACCCTTCTGGGTTGAAGATAAAACGGGCACTCTTTCTTTGCAGATAGTTGAAGGATCACAGATTGATAAAGCGTCGCCGCAGCAGATTGATATTCTGCAGGCGGCGACCCATTTCAACCCGGTTGATCTGGTGTGCGGGATTTGCAACTGGCGGGGTGAGAAGTTTGACTTAAAGCAGTTTGTTGATCCTGATGCTGTTTTTATCTCGACTAAATCGAAAAACGGCCGCGAACTTAAGGCGTTGGAACTTCCGGGACTCTGGAACGGTGCGATGGCCTACTGGAATACCATATTTGTCGAGGTACCGCTGTTGACCTTCAACCCGGTAAAATCGGTAAATGATCTGCTCCGTCCTGAACACCAGCCTTAGTCCTGAAAAAATTGACTTAAAAGATGCTTTGTTGCTATAAGGCGCCGTATGGAAACGATTACGCAGAAACTGATAATTTACGCTGTACCGATTCTTTTCGGTTTAACGTTCCATGAGTATGCTCATGGCCTGATGGCCGACCGTCTGGGTGATCCGACTCCGCGGGAGATGGGACGTTTAACCCTTAATCCTCTGGTTCATCTGGATCTGGTCGGCACCTTGGTTTTTTTCATCACTCAGGCTTTCGGCTGGGCCAAGCCGATTTCGATTAACACCGATAACCTTAAGTCTCCGCGCCGTTACATGATGTGGATTGCTCTAGCCGGGCCGCTGGCCAATTTTCTCCTGGCACTTTTATGCGCGCTGTTTTATCATCTGCTGAATTTTATGGTGATTAGCAGCAATGCCTTCAACTACAGCTGGCTGTTTGTGTCTTTTCAGCAGATGCTGACCGCCGGAGTTGTGGTCAATATCTCACTCGGACTGATTAACCTGATTCCCATCCCGCCGCTGGATGGCGGCCGGATACTGGCCGGGATACTGCCGGAGAGAGCTTCCATCTATCTCGAAAAAATTGATTCCTACGGGGCCATAATTCTGATTATTCTGGTGCTCAGCAACAGTTTGAATTTTGTGCTGATCCCGGTTCTGACAACATTTACAGGTTTTCTTCTTTAAGAAATGAAACAAGAGGTTTTAGATGACAGAGAGAAAAAGAGTTGTCTCGGGTATGCGGACAACCGGCAAACTTCACCTGGGCCACTACCATGGGGTCCTGACCAACTGGATTAAATTACAGCACGATTATGATTGTTATTTTTTTGCCGCTGACTGGCACGCATTGACCAGCGAATATCAGGACCCGGCAATTGTCAAAGAGAGTACCCGGGATATCTTTATCGACTGGCTCAGTGTCGGTATCGACCCGGAGAAAGCCACTCTCTTTATTCAATCCGAAATCAAGGAGCATGCCGAACTGCATCTCCTTCTGTCTATGATTACGCCTCTGCCCTGGCTTCTGCGCAACCCAACCTACAAGGATTCACAGGCGGAAGGGCAGGGGGGTGATAATGAGACCTACGGTTTTTTAGGCTATCCGGTTCTTCAGGCCGCCGATATCATTATATATAAGGCCAATCTCGTACCGATCGGGGTTGACCAACTGCCGCATGTTGAACTGACCCGGGAGATTACCCGGCGCTTCAACCATCTTTACGGCGACACCTTTCCGGTGCCGGAACCGATCTTGACCGAACTCTCCAAGGTCAGCGGCCTTGACGGCCGCAAGATGAGCAAAAGCTACAACAACGCGATTCTGCTCTCCGATGATGAAGCGACTTTGAAGAAAAAGGTCGGCTCCATGGTTACTGATGTCCAGAGGGCCCGGCGAAACGACCCCGGCGACCCGGAAAAATGTAATCTTTTTCCTCTGCATCCGCTCTATTCCAAAGCGGAAGAGGTCGACGAAATCTGCGCCGCCTGTCCCAGGGCCGAGATCGGTTGCGTTGACTGTAAAAAGATTCTTTTGAAAAACCTGGTCGCAGGTTTGGCCCCGGTGCATGAAAAGCAGCACTACTATCGGGATAATCATAAACTTCTTGATGAAATTATTGCCGCAGGCAACGATCGGGCCCGGTCGATTACGAGAAAAACCATGCTTGAAGTCAGAAAAGCGGTTAAGCTTAGTTAAGGTGAAAGCCAAGATAGAACCTATTCGTTTACAGAAATTTATTGCCGACTGCGGTCTGGCCTCAAGGCGCCGGGCCGAGGTGATGATCAGCCAGGGAGAGGTGGTGGTTAATGGCAGGGTAGTTACCGAACAGGGGGTTAAAGTGAATCCTCTGACAGACAAGGTGACGGTCGGTGGTAAACCGCTTCAATTAAATCCTGACAGTGAAAAGATAACTCTGCTTCTGCATAAACCAATCGGTTATGTTACCACCATGTCCGATCCGCAAAACCGGCCGCTGGTGAAAGATCTCTATCGTGACTTTCGTGAACGTCTCTTTCCCATCGGCCGGCTTGATATCAACACCTCCGGGCTTCTGCTCTGTACCAATGACGGTAATCTGGCAAATCAGCTGATGCATCCGCGTTACAAATTTGAGAAAGAGTACCGCATCACCGTAGCCGGACAATTTCGCCAGTCTGATCTTAGGCATTTACGCCGGGGGGTAGAGCTTGAAGACGGCTTCGCCCGGCCGCTTAGGGCGAAGATCATCCATGGCGATGATCACCGGACCATTTTAACGATGGTAATTGCCGAAGGCCGCAACCGTCAGGTACGCCGCATGATCAGGGCACTGGACTTTTCAGTTAAAGCTCTGGCCCGGACCCGGTTGGCATTTTTGACACTGGAAGGGGTCAGAAGAGGAGACTGGCGCCGTTTGCATAAAACAGAGCTGAAACAGTTACAAAAACTTGCCGCACAACGCTTTGAAAGAGACGGTAGATGAACTCCGATTCCTTAAAAATTATCTTTATCTGGCATATGCATCAACCCGATTACCGGGATATGGAGACCGGTTGTTCAATGATGCCCTGGGTACGTCTGCACGGAATCAAAGACTATCTGGATATGGTTACCATTCTGGATGATTTCCCGGGGGTTCAGCAAAATTTCAACCTGGTACCGTCGCTGCTTGACCAAATCCAGGGTTATGTGGATGGCAGTTTAACCGATAAACACCTGCAGCTGACCATTAAAAAAGCTGAGAGCCTTACCCTTGACGAACGGGTTTTTCTGCTGGGAAATTTCTTCCACGCGCATTGGGACAATATGGTCAAGCCATTCCCGCATTACTGGGAACTTTTGAAAACCCGCGGCTTTCATCCGGCTCCCGACAGCCTTCATGAAATTCAGCGCTACTTCTCAAATCAGGATTTTCTCGACCTTCAGGTCTTGTACAATCTTATCTGGATTGATCCGGTTTTTCATGAACAGTATGATATTCTGCCGAGATTGATCCGGCATGGGCGAAATTTCACTGAAACCGACAAAGTCGCACTCCTTAGTATCCAGCAGAAGATTTTAGGCAGAATTATTCCGGCCTACCGGGAGCGGCAGGAGAGAGGGCAGATTGAGCTCTCAACCACACCCTATTACCATCCGATTCTGCCCTTACTTTACGATACCAATCTGGCGGCTATCTCACAACCGCATGATCCGTTGCCGAGTATGCGTTTTTCACATCCCGAGGACGTCGTAACCCAGATTGACCGGGCCGTAGAGCGGCACGAATACTATTTCGGCCGCAAGCCGGCCGGCATGTGGCCCTCTGAAGGATCGGTCTGCCAGGAGATTATTCCCTGCTTTGTCAGGGCCGGAATCAAATGGATAGCCACGGATGAAGGGATTCTGGCCAAGTCAATCGGCCGGGAGGTAGTAAGAAGCCGGGCCGGAGTAGTTGAAGATCCAGCTTCCTGGTACAGAGCTTACCAGGTTTCCGAAGGCGACGGTAAAGGTGTGGATGTAATTTTTCGAGATCATCTGCTCTCTGATCTGATAGGCTTTGTTTACGCCCGCTGGAACGAAAAACAGGCCGTAGACGATTTTTTTAAACGCCTGTCCGAGATAAAAGCGGCTATGGGTGATCGGGTTGATGAATCTGCGGTCGCGATTATTCTTGATGGAGAAAATGCCTGGGAACATTATCCTGCCGACGGAGCCCTTTTCCTGAAAGAGTTGTACGGTCGTCTCAACGACAACCCGGAATATGAAGCCGTAACCGTCAGTGATTATCTCAATCGCCGGAGGGATCCAACCCCGACAATCAAAAAAATCTATCCGGGATCATGGATTAATCGTAATTTCCGGATCTGGATTGGGCACCCGGAAGATAATCTCGCCTGGGATTATCTCAGTCAGGCAAGACGTGAACTGGTACTCTTTGAACAGCAGCATAAGGAGCGAATCAACGCCGATATTAAATTAAAGCACAACATTAAAAAAGCATGGGAACATATCTATATTGCAGAAGGAAGTGATTGGTGTTGGTGGTACGGAGATGATCACAGTTCGGAGAATGACACCGATTTCGATGAACTCTTCCGGCGGCATCTGATGACGGTTTACCGATCGATCGGAGAAGAGATTCCCGAGCACCTGCACCACACAATTATTCAGAGTGAGAAAACCCTTCATCCGGATCAGGAAATAACCTCATTCATAAATCCAAAAATAAACGGTAACATGAGTGACTACTATGAATGGCGCGGTGCCGTTTTTTTTGACGGCACACAGCTCGGCGGCGCCATGCACAGAGCCGAATATCCGGTTAAAGAGCTCTATTACGGCTTTAACCTGGGAAACTTTTTCCTGAGAATCGATGTCGAAAGAAAATTTCTAACTGAAGAGGGTTATAAAATCATTTTAAACGTAGTTAACGGACGAGAAAACAAGCTTTGTTGTGAGATTGGTACCGGTGATATCCCGGGAGAACTACTCTTGACCGGTAAAAAACCTGCGGCAAATGAAAACTTTAAGGTCGCTGAAGCTGCAAAGGGGGAGACTGAGATTATTTTTGCCGTCCACGAGGTATTGGAGCTGGCCCTCCCGTTTAAAAGGCTGGCGCTGCGGCCCGAAGATGATCTGAACTTTTCCATAGCCATAAAAAACCAGGAACATGAAGTCCAGCGTATCCCCGCCAGCGGTTATCTTCACCTTAAAGTTCCCGATAAAAATTTTGAAAATCGCATGTGGTACGTGTAGGCGAGTAGTTGCCTTTGCAATAAAAGTTTGTTAGTGTTAACCAACATAAGTTGATTGACTCATTTCGCATTCATCAATAACATTCCGTAATCTTTATTTTTTTCATTTTTTCTATATTTCACTGCAAATTCCCGCCCTCAGAGATAACTTCTGATAAGATGTATTATGTTAACTTTAACGGGGAGAAGATTTGATGTCCCGTACCCCTTCTTTAATTGTAATTTTTATTCTGGACAATGACGTCTCTTTCTTGTAGCTTGACTTGAATGTATTTTTACTTTGTATCTTTACAATTATAAATTTGCGGTATTTGATCTTGAAAAAATATATTGCAGTTGCTGGCAACATCGGTTCCGGCAAATCACAGCTCATAGAATTTCTCTGTTCTACTTACCGCCTGATCCCGATTGCCGGCCCGACTGATCAGAATCCCTATCTCGCGGCTTTCTATAACGATATGAGTCGCTGGTCCTTTCATTCTCAAATCTACAGCTTGGCCAATAAATTTTCCAACTTTCAAAAATTAGCTGATAATAACAACTCTCTTATTCAGAATCGTACGATTCATGAGGAAGCTGAAATTTTTGCCCGGAATCTTTACAAGTCCGGATTTATGAATGAAACTGATTTCAAAACTTACTACGATCTCTATAAAAGCCTTTCAGTTGTCCTTCCGGCTCCCGATTTGCTTATCTATCTTCACTCTTCGGTTACTGCCCTGCGTAAGCGTCTTGTCACGACGGCAGCCCCTTATGAGAAACAGATATCTAATAAATATCTTAAACATATTAATCGTCTCTATGTTAACTGGATTGCCGATTATGACCTGGGAGAGGTCATTATAATTGACACTGAACAATTGGATATCACCAAAAATCTGGTCGATCGGGTCGATATTTTAGACGCAATTGAACGATTTATCTGATTTACCTTGACAATTTTCTCTCCATCAACTATGGACTGCCGCAAAAATAAAAATGCCTGATGGAGGATTTTAAAGATGATTTGCCAGACCGTAAAAAAAGGAACAGATTGCTTCCTGATGAAATCAACCGGTTGTTCATTCCCCGGTGGAAGCTGCAAACCAATTATCGAAAGCTGCGAAGGTTGCGGCAAAGTCACTGAAATAAATAATCTGAAATATTGTGTCAGTTATCCTGACCCTGCAAGTCGCTGGGTTGCCGGCACCTGTAATCTGGCGACTCACATTAAACGTGATGTTGAGCAGATCAAGAAAAAGATCAATCCTTTGAAAGCTTCGAAGAAAGGTATTCGCAGCTAGTCAATCTTTTTTTCTGATTTTTTTTCGATTTACTTGCAAGGCAAGGAGTTCTTGAGATAATATCCGGCTCTTCTTGCCTTGTTTGTTTTGGCTTATAAATTATGCAGATAACCGGCGGGAAAGATCGAGGACGAAAAATTAATCCGGTTAAAAATCCTGCCATACGCCCCAGTAAAGCGGTTGTACGTGAGGCTCTTTTTTCGGTTTTAGGTCCTCAGTGCTGTGTCGGCAAGGTCGTAGCCGATTTTTTTGCCGGCAGCGGAATCATGACGATAGAAGCTATGAGCCGGGGCGCCTCACAGGCTTACAGCGTTGACAGCAACTCGTCCAGCTGTGCTCTTATCAGAGCTAATTTCGACCTGTTAAAGGTCTCCTCTGAGGCCCGGATTTTGCGGATGAAGGTTGATCAGGCGATACCCCGGCTGGCATCCTATGGTCTGAAATTTGATATTGTTTTTATCGATCCGCCCTACTCCGAACCTCAACTTGGAATAGACG
This sequence comes from Thermodesulfobacteriota bacterium, assembly GCA_024763535.1. GTDB lineage: Bacteria > Desulfobacterota > Anaeroferrophillalia > Anaeroferrophillales > Tharpellaceae > Tharpella. The sequence continues at coordinate 33,771 of JANTFH010000004.1, read as the reverse complement.
CGATTGATCTTTCCGCGGCCGCCGGAATTTTCAATCCTGATACGGTTGTAATTTTTGAACATCGCCATAAGACCGTGATCCCCGTTTGTCGTACTATGACGATCTGGAAACATAAAAGATACGGTCAGACGGTATTGTCTTTCTATAGATTTTGAATCTATTATCCACCCATATTTTCTCATCAATCTTTCTGCCTGTGGCACATTAATGATCAGAATGATTCTTTGCAGACAACTTCAGGACAGGATACTTCCAAAATGACTGATAAGCAGCAGAGCTCAGTTGCAGTTTTTCCCGGTTCTTTCGACCCTGTAACCGTCGGCCATATCGATCTTATAGAAAGAAGTATTGCAGTCTTCGACAAGGTTATCGTTGCGGTTGCGTGCAATCAGGAAAAGACCCCGCTTTTCTCGGTTCCTGAACGAATTGATATGATCGAAAAAATATTTTCTCACACCGATAGGGTCAAAGTGGAGACCTTTGACGGACTCCTGATAAACTATATTCAAAACGGCGAAGCCCACGTCATTATTCGTGGTTTAAGAGCTGTATCAGATTTTGAATATGAATTTCAGATGGCTTTGATGAATCATAAACTGGCTCCCGGAATTGAGACTTTTTTCATGACCTCCAGCGCTCTCTACACCTATGTCAGTTCACGCATCGTCAAGGAACTTGCATCACTGGGCGGAGACGTCTCGGATCTGGTTCATCCTCTGGTTGAAGAAAAAATCAAAGAAAAATACTCCCGGATATAGATTGAGGTAGAACTGAAACATTACCTTAAAGTTGTTTGTGCTCTTCTCTGCTGGAGTTCCTGGGGAGTAATTATTAAATTTATGCGGCTGGACGCGCTGCATATGGTTTTTTTTACGACACTGTTCTCCCTTCCTCCGATACTCATAATCGCCTGGTCGAAATCCGGTTCTGTTCAGGAAAACCTCTCCGGTATCGGCCTTAATTACAAAATACTGATTGCTCTTGCTCTTAGTCTGCTGTTGAATAATTTTTTCTATTTTGCGGCTTTCGAACGGACGTCGATTGCCGTCTCTGTTTTTACCCACTACACCGCTCCCCTCTTTGTCGCCCTGCTGGCGCCGTTAATGCTTGTTGAAAAATTTGACCGGAGACTGATCTTTCCTCTGATTCTGGCATCTTTAGGTCTGGCTGCAATTCTGGCTCCGGATTGGCATAATGGTTCTGAGGTTAAAGATCTTCTTGGAGCTCTGTGCGGCACCGCTTCCGGTTTAGCCTATGCCTTTACCTTAATATTTGCTAAACGTTTAACCTCAAGGATCTCCGCTTTAGCTCTGGTTTGCGGACAGAGTCTTTTCATTATCTTATTTCTGCTGCCGCTTATCTCTATTAATCCGTTTCTCTTTTTATCTACATCCGTGTGGCTGGGGCTGGCAGTCGTGGGTCTTACTCATTGTACTCTAGCCCCCCTTCTCTACATTTCCGGATTAAAACATATCAAGGCCCAGCATGTTGCTATTATCGGCTATATCGAGCCTCTGGCCGCGGTCTGTCTCGGCCTTTTACTCGCGAATGAAAGTCCTTCATCAACAATATGGTTCGGCGGAGGAGCGATAATTCTTTCAGGAACCATAATTACCCGATTAAAAAAGAGAACCTGAAAATGACTAACGCATGTGACATTAGGAGCTCAACCCCAATCTGGGAAATCAAAGAGTGTCCGACTGACCTCTGCCGGAAACTTTGTTCCGAGCTCAATATCTCTTCTCGGCTGGCAACGGTTTTGGTCAACCGGGGAATCGACAATCTTGAAAAGGCAGAAGAATTTCTTGCTCCTTCACTGCATCAGCTCCCCGACCCCTACCTTCTGGCCGGGATTGAAGCTGCGGTTGAGCGCCTCACCCTGGCCTTCAGACGCTATGAAAAGATTATCGTTTTCGGAGATTATGACATGGATGGTATCTCGGCGACCGCCATCTTGGTTGACTATCTCCGGCGGGCCGGATTCAAACAGGTGGACTTTTATATCCCCTCCCGCCTGGACCAGGGCTACGGTTTAAATAAAGCCGCACTGATCCAGGCTCGAGAATCCGGAATAACCCTGGCGGTTACCGTCGATAACGGTATTGCCAACTATCTGGAGATTGAATTTGCAAAAACCTTGGGACTCGACATTATCGTTACCGACCATCATCAGATTCCGGATCGGCTACCGCCGGCTGCCGCAGTTGTCAATCCTCATCTAACAGAGTGTGAGTATCCCGACAAAAACCTGGCCGGGGTCGGGGTTGCCTTCAACCTGCTAATGGCTTTAAGAAAGCGCTTGCGGGATTCAGGACTGGCGGCAGATGTCAATCTGCTGCAGTATCTTGATCTCGTCGCACTGGGAACCGTTGCTGATGTTATGCCACTGATTGGGGTTAACCGGATTTTTGTAAGTTTCGGGTTAAAAGAGATCAACAAGACCCGGCGGCCGGGCCTTAGAGAACTGCTCTATACGGCTCAGATCAAACCCGGTGATCAGGAGGTCAGCGCCAGAGATTTAGCCTTCAAGCTGGCCCCGCGGGTCAATGCCGCCGGCCGGGTTGATGATGCCGGGATAGCGGTAGAACTTTTTTTAACCAGGGATCGGGCGATTGCCAAACGAAACTCGCTGACGCTGGAAGAGTGCAATGAGAGACGACGGGAGATAGAAAAAGAGATTAAGAATGATGTTGACGATATGATTGCTCAGGACAGGAGTCTCAATAACGCTAAAATAATTTTATTAGCTTCAGACAAATGGCATCCGGGGGTTGTCGGCATTGTCTCTTCCCGGGTAGCGGAATCGTATGACAAGCCGGCGATTTTGATTGCCCTTGAAGATGGTGTCGGTCGGGGGTCGGGCCGCAGTATTCCGGGACTTAATCTGATTGCGGTTCTAGATAAATGTCGGGACCTTATGATTCGTTACGGTGGCCACGAGCAGGCTGTCGGTTTGACCGTAACGGAGGATAATATCTCCTTTTTGCGGCAGCAGTTGGAAACCTGTCTCTCTGATTCCAGCCTGATTGACCCGAAGCCGCCGACGATGATGCTTGATGGAATTTTACAACCCGAGGAGATTAACCAGAAACTTCTGGATGAGTTACAACTACTCCAGCCCTTAGGTTACGGTAACCCGGAACCTAAATTTTTGTTGAAGGCGACCGAGATTACGAAAATTGTCAAACTGGGTTCCAGTGACCGGCGCCACCTGAAATTCACCTTTGCCGACAGAAAGGAGCAATCGGTTTATTTCAACGGCATCTACTTCAATTTCAAAGGGACGCTTCCAAAAACCGGTGAAACCCTGGATCTGGTCTTCACCCCGGAAAAAAATACCTGGCGGGGCCGCTCCGAGATTCGCGCCAACCTGATTGATTTTCGTCTAAGTAACGCCAAACTCTCAAGCTAAATCTGGTCAGGAGCGCTATAATCTCCGGGCTAACGGTCGAAAAACGGATTCTTACTGGTCAAAGAAAGCGGGATAGCAAAGGCCATTTTGATCTCCGCCGGTAAAATACCAAGTTCCAAAACGGCTTTAGCACAGGAGAACATTATCCGGTTATCGACCCGGTGCGCCGCCGCGATTGAAACCGCACTGCCTAAGGCGATACCCAGATCAATTATATTAAAATTGCAACGGCTGTCCCCCTCTTTCACACAAGCCCGGCAGTCGGCATAGCCGCAGTCTCCGCAATAAGGTATCCCCAAAGGATTGAAAGCCGTACCAATAACCAGTACCGCTGGTACCTGATAAATATTATCGGCATCTCTTTTGAAAAACGGAATATCCTCTTTCTCCGCGATAAGCTCCATTCTTTTAGCGACCCGGTTTTTATCATCACCGGTTAACAATATGGTCGTAATCGTATCGGCGCCCTTACCTTTAGGAGAGGTTCGGGCCGCCGCCGCCATCAGACGGCCGACCTCTAAGACCGCATCTTTTTCCAACTCTTTATCGTAAACAATCATTGCCAAACTCCGAAATTGAAAATTTTTTAAACTTGAACCAAGAAATTTGTGGCAAACACTATGTAAACATGATAATCGTAAATCGAAAATTATGCAAGTTGTCCGCTCGCAGACACTATCTCTCATATTCTGATTAATAATAAATAAAGGCCGGATTCAAAATGTCTGAATCGACTCTCTGGGCCCCCTGGAGGATTGGTTATATCCTCGGGAACGATTCCGGAAAAGAGGATGGTTGTCTTTTCTGTCGGCTCCATGCAGAAAAAGAAGATCGCAGCAATCTGATTCTTAAACGCACCGAATACAGCTTCGCAATGTTAAACCGGTACCCCTACAGCAGTGGTCACCTGCTGGTTTTGCCGCTTTCACATATTGCCGATCTTGATGAACTCAAAGATAAGGCATTTATCGATTTGATGCTGCTCCTAAAAAAGTCGATTGAAGTTATTAAACAGGCCATGCAACCCGGCGGTATTAATGCCGGATTGAATATGGGTGCCGCAGCGGGTGCCGGAATTGCTGAGCATCTTCATTTTCATGTTGTTCCGCGCTGGGCTGGGGACCACAATTTTATGCCGGTCATTGCCGATACGATGGTGATGCCGCAGCACCTTGATTCAACCTACGAGATGCTGAAACCTTTTTTTGATAAATCTTCATGACCACCTTATTATAAAAAACATGCAACCTTATAGTTTACGGAGGTTAACTGCAAAAATGCGTTATCTAAAAATTGGAGCGATTCTTGTTTTTCTACTGCTTATTTCTCTTTTTATTTTTCAGAACAATGCTGCACTGGCGGTTGCCGTGGAGCTTAAATACGGTTTCGGTGAGTATGTTCTGCATAAATCGATACCCGTCTATCTGGTAATCTTCTGTGCGCTTTTCGCCGGTTCCGCGATGGTCGCACTCCTGGATATTGTTATTATCTTCAAAAGCAAACGACAACTGAAAAAACTGAAAAAGAGTATTCTTGAGCTGGAGAGCGAACTGGCTAAATTCCGCAATCAGCCTCTGACCGAAAGCACGGTTTCTGTCAGCTCCGCCACCCCGCTCAGCGACAGCGCAAATCCGGCATAGAACAAACATTGAACTTTACCATGAAAATCAACGGCCCTAATTCGTAGGGCCGTAAATAACTGTATCTCCCCGAGACCGGTGCCATGACCCTGCCATATTACCAACTGGTTGCAATTCTGGTTATTATCGTGCTTCTCCTGTTGGGGGCATGGAGCGGGAGAAAATTTATTTTCCGCCGCCGGCATCTAAAACCATCTGAGCCCGATACCCTACTGTCCCAGTCTCCAACGGAAAAATCAAATGTGGATGAGTCCCAGATCCTACGCACCTATTTTCGGGGACTCTCCTACGTTATCGCCAATGAAACCGATAAGGCGGTGGCTGAATTTGTCAAGGTCGCCCAAGTCAATACCACTACCGCTGAAATATATTTGGCTTTAGGACAGCTTTTTCGCAATACCGGTGAGTTGGAGAGAGCTATCCGGGTTCATCGTGATATTCTCCTGCGTCCCAACCTTCCTGAGGATGTCCGCCGACAGACTTTTTTTGAGATCGGCCTTGACTATAAAAAAGCCGGTTTTTTTGACCGAGCCTGTCGAACCTTTGAAGAAATTGTCGAAAAAGAGCCGAAAAATCAAGCCGCCCGCCGGGAACTATCCGCCCTCTATATCGGTATGCGGGAGTGGGAAAAAGCTCTCGATCTCTGCCGTGACCTACCCGCCACTCAAGATGAAACCAGCATCCTGGCTCATTTGACCACTGAGGTTGCCAAAGCTGCAGAGCAAGCCGGCGACAGAAAAAAAGCACTGAGTTTGTTTAAGAAGGCAGTCGAATTAAATGAAAATTGTATCGACACCCTGCTGCATTATGGTGATTTTCTGTTAAATGATAACCAGGTTCAAAAAGCTCTGGAGATATGGGAAAAAGCCTTTTTGATCAACCCGGAATTTACGACCCAGATTGTTGATCGGATAATGAAACTGCCTGTTGCGGAAAGAGAGGGTCGCATCGAAGAGTTTTTCCTTCGACATCGGGGGGATTATGGTCGGATAAAAGCTTTCAATCTGGCTTATATAGAGTGGCAAATCAAATCTGGTCGACTTCAGGAAGCCAGGATACAACTGCAAGATCAGCTCCGACAGAAACGCGCTGGCAGAAAGTTATTCAACCTGACAAAACAACTTATTCTGGCAGCTGAACCCGAAGCTGCGGCAAAGGATGAAAACAGTGATCTGATCCGGTCTTTATTGACGGCCGATTTTCGTTTTGAAAAAAATTATCATTGTCAAAAATGCGGCTACCGGCTCGACCAAATAACCTGGAGATGCCCACGCTGTTCCAGCTGGGATTCAATCTTCCCGCGCTGAAAAAAACCACCTCCAAAATTTCAGTTATCACAAGAAAACCAACTATTAATTGACATTCCGACAATTCATATGTATGATCTTTAGGCATAATTCAAATGTAGCACAGTTTCTTTCTTAGGGAGTATGAGATGCACACAATTTCAAAAAAAATAATCTTACTGCTGGCTTTGCTGGCAATGTTGGCCGGTTGTTCTTTCTCCTATTCGAGTAAAGGCAGCTCGAATTCAAGCAAATCCAGTTCAACTTCTTCCGGACCGGGAGAAACCAGCCCGGAAGATGCGAAAGCAAACTATCAAAATGATATAAGTTCCTATACCAGTAGTGCGGTAAAAGGAAGTGATGTTGATAAATTTTTTAGTGAGATCGGCAATATTGCCAAGCGAAATGGGATTACCGACTGGGAAAGTAATATCGAAACTTATCATGCCATCGGTTCCGGTCTGCGTCAGGTCGGGGTTACCCGGGATCAGGTAAACGATGTATATTTTATTCCGGCCCTGGCAGCTAAAAACAAGAGTGCTCTCACACTTATTTTAGAGAGTTATCAATCCTGAGCAATCTCCCGACCCTTAAACAGTTCTCAAACTGAATGCGTATAAACTGCGAACACCATTTCCGGGCGCATTTTTTCTCTTGTTTCATAATTGGATTGACAATGCTCCTTCTGCCTCTAGCGGCAGGAGGAGCTGATCTCCCTTCTGATACAACTTTCTTCAGGTTTCTCTACATCGATGCCAATGTCGGCGGCTCCAGCGGCGGCCACTGCGCCCTGCGGATAGACAACAATGTCTATCATTTCCAATACTATCCCGATGGAATTTTCAGGTTGATTCGCGAACCCTGGACCTATTTCCGCTATATCTATAATGATCTCGAGAACCGAACCATCCAGGTTGCCTATATCCGTTTGACACAGAGTAACAAGCTCGCCATCAAGAGACACCTGGACCAATTTCATCTGATTCAGGAGGCCTATCTTGAACGTTTACAGGGATTACAGGACGACACCGAACTTATGCTTAATCTTGACCGCGGCCACCGGCAGATATCGATTGCCGGGGCCGGCCTGTTTTCTCCGAAAGAGACTCAGGATGAAATCAGTTACGGAATAAGGGCAGTGGTATTTGATAACTACGGTCGTGATTTTCTGGGAAAGAGGATCAAGATTCTTGATCAGGAACTAAATAAAGTCCCCCAGATAATCATTCGACTACAAAAAAATCTTCAGATTACAAACCGGGCTTACCCGGCGCCAGTTATCGTACACGCGGATAACTACAAAAAAAATCGCTCTAAACGGACTGCCCTTAAAGTGTTGAGTCAGGCACTGCCGCTTGACCTTAGTGCATTAAACGATATGGATAGATGGCATCGTTCAGATGATCCGCAGGGTCTGACTGAAAATGAGCGCTATAAACTCGAAGAGTATACAGAACGATTGCAGATGTCCGTGATCCGCCTGCCGCGATCGAAGCGTCCGGACTGGGGGTATCCACTGCTTCTGGCCACCGCCAGACTGCAGGCAGTCAGACGCTCACTGAAGGAAAACCGGCTGTTTCTGCTTGACCCCTTTCCCGAATCCGCCGAGTCAGTACCCGCCGATAAAGTCGAAAAGGATAAGAGGGTTACTTCACAACTGGCTGAGCGGGCACATCACACTTATCTGAACATTCGCCGTGAGGTATTTGCGGCACCGGTATTAAATGAATTTTCCTACAACCGTCTGGAAGAGAGCGCCGGCCGTTTTGCCGAACTGGAGCGTGGACGCTTGAGCGGCAGAGCCATTCGCATTGCCTACGGCCGGCTGATACCTTCGCGGGCCGCGGCAACATCATTGCCGAGCCCCAAAATGAGACCGGAAATCATCAGGGAAAACCTGGCCGCCGCCCGCTTTAACGAGAAACTTTATCACTGCAGATTAAAAGCTTGTTACCCCTATAATCTGGTGACCAAAAATTGCGCCACCGAACTTATGCGTACACTCAATGCGGCCTTCAGAAATGACACGGAAGTCACCCGGGCTCTGGGAGGCACTATTCTTCCAGGTAACGATTTTAGTTTCGTCCCTTTCGCCCTTTTCGATCTGGTCAAAGAAAGACTGCGAGTGAATAGAGTCAAGATTCTGCCCGGATTCAGAAAACGTATGCTGGCCCGGCTGAAACAGAGAGACTCCCGTCCGGCACTTCTCTATCTGCGCGAGTGTAATACCTTGACCTCTACCATTTATCATCCGCTGGTCGATGACACCCCCTTTGTCTTCTTTACCGACGATGTCATTCTGCCCCGGCCTCTTTACGGGGTCGGCAATGCCGTTTACGGTCTATTATCTACGGCTTTTGGAATCTTCACCCTGCCTTTTGATAAAGGTCGACGCTCACTTAAAGGTTTGCAAGGTACAATCTACAGTCTACCGGAAATTTTTTTCTTTAATATAAGGAAAGGAAGTTTCGATTATGTTGATGACTTTTCGGATCCGAAAAGTCAGTATCTGGAAAAATCGTCCCCGGCTTTTGACCGGAGGGTCTCCCCCTGAAATAGTTTCACAAATGAAATTTATCAGCGGTGGTTTTATACTTGGAGAGAACCGATAAAATCAGTGACTTTCTCATACTCATGCTGTTCCAGATAGTCGCTGATCCCCGTCACTATCTCCAAACCTATCTGCGGGTTGATAAAATTCGCTGTTCCTATTTCAACCGCGCGGGCCCCGACCAGCAAGAATTCCAGAGCATCCCGGGCACTGGCGATTCCGCCGATGCCGATAACCGGGATGTCTACGGCTTTAACCACCTGATGAACCAGGCGCAAAGCGACCGGTTTTATTGCCGGCCCGGAGAGACCACCGGTTATATTTCCCAATAGTGGCCGGCGGCTATCTATATCAACCGCCAGACCGACCAGAGTATTGATTAACGACAGAACGTCACTGCCGGCATCCGCAACCGCTTCGGCAACTTTTGTAATATCGCTGACATTCGGTGAAAGTTTGGTGATCAACGGTAGCGTTGTGACTCTACGGACAGCGGCAACCAGATTTGCCGCAGCCTGTGGATCGGTACCGAATTGAATACCTCCGGCTTTGACATTGGGGCAGGAGATATTTATTTCCAGAGCCTTAATACCTGCAACCTGATCCAGCCGGGCTGCAATTGCAGCATAGTCATCCTGATTATTGCCGAAGATGTTGACAATTACATCCGCACCCAGTTGCTTTAACTGCGGCAGTTCGTCACTTAAAAAACGTTCAATGCCGATATTTTCCAGACCGATGGCATTGAGCATCCCGCAGGCAGTTTCAGTGATTCTGGTGCCGGGGTTACCGGTTTTAGGCTTTAAGGAGAGACCCTTGGTAATGATAGCGCCGAGTTTGGCGATATCAAGATAGGGCGTGTACTCCCGCCCGTAACCGAAGGTTCCGGAAGCAGTCATAACCGGGTTTTTCAAAACCAGACCGGGAACAATCTCAACCTGAAGATCAACCATCAGAAAACCACCTTATCCGCCGGGAAAACCGGCCCCTGGGTGCAGACCTTAGCACTCTCCCCGGCTCCGTTATCTCCAGTTGCGGCCATTTTTTGTACACATCCAAGACAGACACCAAAACCGCAGGCCATACGATTCTCCAGACTCAAATAGCCCCGCGTCTTAAACTTACACAAAACCTGCTGCACATTTTTCAGCATCGGTTCGGGGCCGCAGGCAAAAGTCAAAGACGCGGGATGCTGCCGCAATTCGTTTTCTAAAAGTTCCGTAACCCATCCCCGGCGGCCGGAACTGCCGTCATCGGTAATAGTTTCAATGCGGAGATCAGCCGAATTTTTTTCTATTTCATCAAGCAGCAATAATTCATCAAGCCGCGCGGCCCCATAGAGTAAAATCGTTTTACAATCCGGATTAAGCGGCCGGCGGTTATTAAAAAGCAGGCAGGAGGCGATTGAGGCTATTCCCATGCCTCCGGCAACCAGAATCAGAGGCGAAGAATCTTTACTTCGCAACTCACTATCTACCTCAGGATAACCGTTGCCGAGCGGGCCGTGTCCGGAAACACAGCTTCCCTCCGCTAACTCCCCCAGTTGCAGAGTCCCCCTGCCGACCTCTTTTATGAGCACCTCAAACCAGTCGTCTCCCCGGTTCATAATCCCGAAAGGTCTTTTTAGGAGAGGATCAAAAAGGCCGTCATCACAACCGAGCATAACAAAGCGGCCCGGGGCCGCCTGGCGGCAGAATTCCGCCGGCGCGGTGATTCGCAAATATCGGATATCCCGGGTGAGCTGTCGATTGCTGACTATTTTTCCTGTAAACAGATACAAAATAACTCCCGTTTTTTAGTCGGCTGCGTCACTGTAAAGAGTCCACTGTAAAAGTAAAGGTTAAAGCGTCGCTACTGCCGTTGTCGTAATATCCCGACCGCTGACCGGTAAGTACAAATCCGGCTTTGCGGTACAGAGAGAGCGCCGAACGGTTTTTTGCAGAAACCTCAAGATAAACCTTTGTCATCTTAAGAGTCGCAAGATGTTGTAAAAGTGCTTTAAGCAGGGCGCTGCCGGCCCCGGCTCCCCGGGCTTCAGGCTGGATCGCAATCCGCAGAAGCTCAGCTTCGGGAGGAAGCAACCGGGTCAGGCTGTAACCTGTGATTGCAGTCGCAGACGATAATCTTATGATCGTCACCAGATTGAGCGGATTGCGAAATTCAGCCTCTAAACTTTCCCGGCTCCAGGGTGAACTGAAAGAGTGCTCTTCTAAGTGTGCAATCTCCGTCAGGTGATCCGGATTCCTACAGCTATGGGAAAAAACATAGTCCACACTGATGGCTCAGGAACCGCAGTCAGAGGGATCTCCGGCCAGTTTTTCGAGGGCGTGAGGAAGGGCCGGCAGGACAACTTCAAGGCACTCCCGGGCCGCTTTCGGACTGCCGGGGAAATTGATAATCAAGGTCGCTTTGCGAATTCCGGAAACCGCTCGGGAGATCATGGCATGCGGAGTTATTTTCAGGCTTTCCGCCCGCATCGCTTCCGCAAAACCCGGGGCCGGGCGTTCGATAACGGCTGAGGTCGCCTCCGGAGCCAGATCACGGGGGGAAAAACCGGTACCGCCGGTGGTCAGGATGAGAGCGACCCGCTCTTTATCACACCAGTCGATCAAAACACTCTCGATCTCGTCCGGTTCATCGCTGACAATAGCTTCCCTGACAATATCGAAGTTTCCGGTATCATCAAGGATTTTTTTTAGGGCCGGGCCGCTTAGATCCTCACGCTCACCCCGGGACCCACGATCACTGATGGTCAGGATAGCGGTGTTGAATTTTCCGGTTCCGGGTCGCATTCGACTCCCCTCTTACGCATATATTTATATTCAATACCATCAATCAGAGCCTGCCAGCTGGCCTCAATAATATTGGTTGAGACCCCTACTGTTCCCCATTTATTTCCCTGATCATCCTTGGACTCAATCAGAACCCGGGTTACCGAACTTGTGCCCTTATCCGATGAGAGAATCCTGACTTTATAATCGTCGAGCGTAACTTTTTTCAGCTCCGGATAGAACTTCTCCAGGGCTTTACGCAGAGCTTTGTTGAGAGCATCAACCGGGCCGGCCCCGACTGACGCGGTATGTTCAACCACTCCGCCGACTTCGATCATTACCGTTGCCTCGGTCAACGGCGGCCGGTCGTATCTGAATTTGTTGACCATTACCCGAAATCCCTTAAAAGAGAAAATCGGCCGATAGCAGCCGGTGGTTTTCTTTACCAGCAGTTCAAATGAGGCTTCCGCTCCTTCAAACTGAAAACCTTTCTCCTCAAGACCCTTGATCCGTTTAAGGATCTCTTCCGTCTCCTCTTTCGAGCCCAGATCAAGATTATACTCATTGGCCTTATATATTATATTACTGCGCCCCGACAGATCGGAGACCAGCACCCGGCGCTGGTTGCCAACCATTTCCGGATCGATATGTTCGTAGGTCAAGGGATCCTTCTGCACCGCGCTGACATGAATTCCGCCTTTGTGAGCGAAGGCACTGCGGCCGACAAAGGGTTGATGACGGCTGTGACGCCGGTTAGAAATCTCATCAACAAAGCGTGATAATGGTGCGAGTTTACACATGTTTTCCGGAGGGACTACATTATACCCCATCTTTAACTGCAGATTGGGAATAATTGAGACCAAATTAGCGTTACCGCATCTCTCTCCCAAACCGTTGATGGTACCCTGGATCTGGGTTATGCCGTGACGCACAGCCAGCAGTGAACTCGCGACGGCGGTCTCAGAATCGTTATGAACATGGATACCCAGGGAGGCAGCATCACCTAATTCCCGGCGGACAACATCAATAATCTCAGTCAGTTCATGCGGCAGAGTTCCGCCGTTGGTATCACAGAGAATAAGGCATTTGGCCCCGCCCCGCTGTGCCGCTTTCAAGGTTGACAGGGCATATTCCCGATTATTCTTGAAACCGTCGAAGAAGTGTTCGGCATCATAAAAAACCTGCTCCATTTTCAGATTCAGGAATGCGAGTGAGTCCTCAATAACCATGAGATTATCGGGCAGGCTGATGTGCAAAGCACTGCGCACATGAAAATCCCAGGATTTACCGAAGATCGTCGCAACCCGGACTCCGGATTCAATAATCGCCTTAAGGTTCTGATCCTGTTCCGGCTGGTTTTCCAGTTTTCGGGTACTGCCGAAAGCAGTGACTCGGGCGTTTTTCAACTCAAGATCTTTAATCTTGTTAAAGAAACTGAAATCCTTGGGATTTGAACCCGGCCAGCCACCTTCTATATAGTGGATCCCAAAAGCATCCAGGCGCCGGGCGACCCTGACCTTGTCGTCGGCCAGCAGAGAAATATCTTCGGCCTGGGTTCCATCACGCAGAGTTGTATCGTAAATTTTTATCATACCTCTTTACTTTCGTCCGTAGTCTCTTTCGCCAGCTCAAATTCCTGGTGTAATACCCTGACTGCCAGTTCGGTATATTTTTCGGCAATCACGCAGGAAACCTTAATCTCCGAAGTACTGATCATCATAATATTGATATTCTCCCGCGAGAGGGCCGCGAACATACGCCCGGCAACATTGGCATGGGTTCGCATACCGATACCGACAATCGAAACCTTGGCGATGTCCCTGTCTCCGTTGATCTCGCGGGCTCCGATCTCATCATTAATCCGTTTCAGAGAACTCAAAGCATGCTCATAATCGAGCTTGGGTACCGTGAACGTAAGATCGGTCAGACCTTCGGCCGAGGTGTTCTGAATAATCATATCAACCACTATCCCCTCATCCGCGATTGACGAGAAGATAGATGCGGCGATACCGGGATGATCCGGAATCCCGCGAATTGTAACCTTAGCCTCATTCTTGTTATAAGCCACACCGGAAACGACGGCTTTCTCCATATTATCATCCTCCTTACAGACAATTGTTCCTTCAAGGTCAGAAAAACTTGATCTTACATGAATCGGAATGCCATATTTCTGAGCAAATTCAACCGAACGGTTCTGCAGTACCTTGGCCCCGAGACTGGACAGTTCCAGCATCTCATCGTATGAGATTTTATCCAGTTTGCGGGCTTTATTGCAGATATTGGGGTCGGTCGTGTAGACCCCGTCAACATCAGTATAGATTTCACAGACATCAGCCTGCAAGGCTGCAGCGACGGCAACCGCACTGGTATCGGACCCACCCCGGCCCAGGGTTGTAATGTTTCCTTCATCATCAACCCCCTGGAAACCGGCGACCACAACAATAAAACCTGATGCCAGGGCCTCCATGATACGCCGACTGTCAATCGCTTTAATCCGGGCCCGGCTATGATCGTTGTCGGTTTTAATCGATACCTGTGAACCCAAAAAGGAGATCGCCTTTTCCCCCAGGCTCTCAACCGCCATGGCCATTAAAGAGATCGAGACCTGTTCGCCGGAAGCGACCAGGACATCATGTTCCCGGCGGCTGTGTTCGGAATTTATCTCATTAGCGAGAGCTATCAGGCGGTCGGTCTCGCCCGACATGGCTGAAAGGACGACCACAACCTGGTTGCCCCGATTTTTGGTCTCAACCACCCGCCGGGCAACATTTTTAATCCGTTCAATGGAACCGACCGAGGTTCCGCCGTATTTCTGTACAACTAAAGCCATAATCGAAAAATATCTCCTTACATTAGCGCTTCTATCAAGAAAGCTCATAACTATCACAACCAAATTAAACTCAGTTTCGCAATCTATTTGATTATGGTAACAGTGTCAACTCCAATCCGACAAAAACACCAATAAAAAAACATCTCAATACTTGCACTACGCTGACTCCTTGTGCTAAAGAAAACCTCAGGGATAGTGTAATAAAGATAAATTTATATATTTAAGGAGCTAAGGTTCAATCATGTGCCAGTCCAACGCTTATCTGCTTGATCGCTCAGGCGGTGAAAAACTGTTGATGGAGGATGTTTCATTAATTACTCCGCTGGAAGAGGGGGGGGTCGAACTGGTCGGCCTTTTCGGCGACCGGCTGACGGTTCAGGCCGTTTTGAAAGAGATGGATCTCTTAAAACATAAAATTGTTCTGAGCGAAACCGATTAACAGCCCGCAGGATTTTTTTAATATTTACAGATCAAGATAACTACGGAGTCAATATAGAAAAATGGCAAATATAGAGATCAAACTGTCTGAGAAACGTAAACCGGTGCCGGCCTCCGACAAACTCGGTTTTGGAGTTCACTTTACCGATCATATGCTGGTTATGGACTATAATCTGGAAAAAGGCTGGCACGGAGCCCGAATTGAGCCTTACGGCCCCATCCAGATCGATCCGTCGATGATGGCCCTTCACTACGGCCAGGCAATTTTCGAAGGGATGAAAGCCTTTCGGGCGACCGACGGCAATATCAACCTCTTTCGGGCCCGGGATCATTTTCGCCGCTTCAACAACTCAGCCCGGCGCGTCTGTATCCCTGAACTCGATATCGAGGAGTTGCTGTCCGGGCTGAAAAAACTGCTTGAAGTTGATCAACAATGGGTGCCGTCGACCCACGGAACAGCCCTCTATATCCGCCCTTTCATCTTCGCAACCGATCAATTTTTAGGGGTACGCCCTTCACATACATATAAGTTGATGATCATTCTCTCACCAGTCGGAGCCTACTATGCTGAAGGTTTCAACCCGGTTAAAATCATGGTTGAAGATGAGTATGTCCGGGCCGTACGCGGCGGTATCGGAGCGATTAAAACTCCGGGCAACTACGCTGCCAGCCTGTTAGCGGCGGTCAAAGCCCAGAAGCAGGGATTCACCCAGGTACTGTGGCTTGACGCGCATGAACTGAAATGGCTGGAAGAGGTCGGAACTATGAATATCATGGTCAAGATTGATGACGAGGTCATCACGCCGCCGTTGAACGGCAGTATCCTGCCTGGTATCACCCGGGATTCGACCATCAAGATCCTCAACGACTGGAATATCCCCTTGACTGAAAAACAGATCAGTATTGATGAGGTTATGCAGGCCGGCAGCAACGGCCGCCTGAAAGAGATGTTCGGTACGGGAACGGCGGCCATCATCTCACCGGTAGGCTCTATTCACTACAAAGAAGACAGCGTGGTTATCAACAATGGTAATGTTGGGGATCTGTCGCAGAAACTTTTCGATGAGATTACAGCGATTCAATACGGTAGCAAAGACGACCCTTACAACTGGATTGATACGGTTGAAGTCGTATAAAAATTTTGACCATGTTGAAAGCTGCGGTTGTTAATTTAGGTTGTCCCAAAAATGAGGTTGACGCCGAGAAACTTGCCCACCTGCTGCTTGAGAGCGGTTTTGAGCTTCTCGCCGAGCCTGATAACGCCGCTGTAATTATTGTCAACACCTGTGCTTTTATTCAACCAGCAGTTGAAGAAGCAATTTCTGTAATCCTCAGCCTAGCGGAGTATAAAAAAAGCGGCAGCTGCCGGGTGCTGGTGGTCAGCGGCTGTCTGCCGCAACGCTACGGTGCCGCTCTTCTGGATGAAATCCCGGAGGTTGATCTTATTTTCGGAGCCGACGGCTTCGCGCAGATTCCGGAAACGGTCAAAGGATTTATCCGCAAGCGGCAGACTCGCTGTCTGGTAAACAAGAGTTCTGATTTAGACTATAGCAAAATCAATCATCTGCCGCAGCAGATATCCCCGCCCCAAGCTTTCAGTTATCTTAAAATTGCTGAGGGATGCGACAACCGCTGCTCCTACTGCATGATCCCGGCAATCAAGGGAAAACAGCAGAGTATCATCCCGGAGATTTTGCTTTCTCATGCTCGAAGAATGGTTGCCGACGGGGTTAAAGAGATTAATGTTATCGCCCAGGATATCACGGCGTATGGTCGTGACCTTAACGGAAAACCGACCCTCTGCGCCCTGCTGCGGGAGCTTAGTGAAATCCCGGAACTCGGGCGTATACGTCTTCTCTACGCCTACCCGCACCGGATCACTGATGAATTGATTGAACTTCTGGCCGCAGAGGAGAAACTCTGCAACTACCTTGATGTCCCGGTTCAGCATATCAGCGATCCGGTTCTGAAGGCTATGGGCCGACGGGATCAGAGCAGAGATATTCGCGCAACCCTTTTAAAAATCAAGGACAGAGTTCCTGGTGTTTTTCTTCGTTCCACGGTTATGCTCGGTTTTCCGGGTGAAACTGAAGCCGATTTTAAACAATTAATAAGATTTATCGAAGAGGGATTTTTCGACTATCTCGGGGCCTTCACCTACTGGCCTGAAGATGGCAGCCCGGCGGCCCGGTTCCCCGACCAGATATCTGATGAGGTTAAGCGTGAACGACTGCAGACAGTGCTTGCGACTCAGCGGCAGTTGACGGAAAAACGCCTTAAAGAAAAAATCGGATGTCGGGAAAGAGTCCTGATTGAAGGTTTAAGTTCTGAAAGTGACCTGCTCTTGCAGGGTCGCTGTGATTTTCAGGCCCCGGAGATCGACGGTTTGACTTACATAACCGAAATTGAAGGTGATCTTGCACCGGGAACCATGGTCGAAGCCGAGATTCATGAGGCCCACGAATTCGACCTCTTCGCCCGGGTTTTATAGGTCTTGTCATTAAAATTTTATCTACGTTGTCATAGCGGTACGAAAATAGCGTTCACTTTTATATGTCAAAATTTGCCTACACTCAAGCCATCAGCGAAAACACGGCACTGTTTGCAGATGATGAGTTTCAGCATCAGATAAAAGTTTTGCGGCATAAGCCGGGTGATTTGCTGAATTTTTTTGACGGCCGGGGCGGCTGTTATCAAGGCCGGATTACAACGATTGAGAACCGAAAAAAGTGGTTTCAGGTACAGATCACAGAATCTGAAATCACTCAACCACCGGTACCGCTTCACCTGCTGGTTGCCCTGCCGAGAAACGGTAAACTCGACAATATCATGCAGAAGGCGGTCGAACTCGGAGTAACCAGTATTACTCCCCTGCTGACTGCCCGAAGTGCTGTCCGCCTGGATACAGAAAAAAAGCTTGAAACCCGCCGGAAACATTGGCAGAAAATTGTCGTATCCAGTATGAAACAGTGCGGCAATCCCTATCTTCCGGCGATTAACAGGCCGCAAAAGATAGGTGAGTTAAATTATCATGAAAACCGGGAATTAGCCTTTAAGCAGATAGTTTTTCACCCGGGATGTGAAAACGGCAGATCTCTGCATGAATTGAAATTCAAACAGAAAGATGCTATAGTTATAGCACTCGGACCAGAAGGCGGATTCAGCCCGGATGAGATCTCTGGTTTAAATGCCTCTGGGTTTATCTCAACCGGTCTGGGGAAACGCATATTAAGACTTGAAACAGCAGTAGTCGCAGCATTAGCACTGATTCAGTACCTAAGAGAGAGTTTTTAACTTTAATGTGGAGGGGGTTTTACCGTGAAGTGTCCTAAATGCAGCTATACCAGTTTTGACTATCTGAAAGAGTGTAAAAAATGTGGTGAAATTCTGGAAGGAAGCCGCAAATCTCTTAATCTTAAGATGCTTGAACCGACCCTTTTTACAAATTTGTACATTGACGAGCCGGCAAAGAGTACTCTCAGCCAGGTT
The DNA here is from genome assembly GCA_024763535.1 of Thermodesulfobacteriota bacterium. Classification (GTDB taxonomy): domain Bacteria; phylum Desulfobacterota; class Anaeroferrophillalia; order Anaeroferrophillales; family Tharpellaceae; genus Tharpella. The sequence goes on along the minus strand of JANTFH010000004.1, from coordinate 15,354 downwards.
GAACCGGCTTTCACCGGTACTTCCGATCCTGTAAGCGGGCCGGCAGACGGTGATTTTATTCTTGAAAATAAATTTACTGCTCCGGATAGAGCTGGAATCGACCCGGCAGCAGCGATAGATACCGGTCGAGAGGACTTTAGCGGATTAGGCAATCTCGGCAAGATGAATGAAATTGAAGCCAGAGCCACTCCGGAAGCAGCCGGTTTCGACCACTCCTCGTTAAGCGAGCTCGATAAATCCAAAGCAGATACCTTGGATGATCTTGAATTTACATCATTCGACAATGAACCGGCGGCAGAAAGTACCAATCTGCTTGAACTCGATGGCCTTGAGATTGACGATCTCGACCTTTTTTCAGATATGTCCGAGGTTTCCTCAGATAAACCGGCTGTGGATGACAACAATCTTGAACTTAATCTGAATGATGCTGAAGTTGACAAACATCTCAAAAGTTCAGAAGATATCGTAGAGGACGGTTCCATCGAGTTGGAGCTTGATATGGATGATGACAAGAGTTTAGATGATCTGCTTGCCGATTTGGACAAAAAATCCTAGGTTACCCACCGGGTTATCTGACTAAACAAAAAAAGGAGAGCACAAGCTCTCCTTTTTTTTATGGTAGACATAAACCGATTATATCGACATCAAATTATTGGGCAGCACCACCGTGAATCGGACTCGAAAGTGATTTGATTCCGGAAGCGACGCCATCCAGCCCTGAATTATCGCCGCAGTTCACATTGCTGTTGTGAGACCAGGCTTCGGCCAGGGAATCAGCAATCCGATAGCGTAGAAAACGCTCTCCTTCCGGCCCGGAAAAGACGTTGGCTGCGGCCTCAATCTGCATAGCTTCAGCTTTGGCTTTACTTCGGGCAACCAGAACTTCGGCTTTAATCTTCTCTGCTATAACCCAGTTTTTAGCGGCAACAATCTGAGCTTCGGAAGCCATAATTACGCTCTCTTTGCGAGCTTCAGCTTCCTGCAGGGCCGCCAGTTTCCGACCTTTGGCTTTCTCTTCAGCCTCCAGAGCCGCAACTGCTGCCGCCTGAACCTTGACTTTGTTGACCTCAATCGCCGCCTGTGCTTTTTTGATCTCATCAACCTTCTGCAACAGTTCAGGTGAAAAATGAAATTTACTGCATTTTAAAACCGTCAATTCAACTCCGTGGGAGGCCAGCTGCTGATTTACCTTTTCCTCTACGGCCGCGACATACTCTGAACGAATATCGCTTTTGTAAATGGTTACAGCATCATAATGACCACCTTCGGCCTGAGCTGTAGCAACCGTAATTTTAGCGATCATCTTTTCGAGATTAGCGTCGCCCGAAGTCGCCAGATAGAGACCTGCCTGTTCCGGGATTATCCGGTACCAGGCGGACAGTTCCGCAATTACTGTATCACCATCTTTAGTCGTAAATTCAGTACCGGAAATCTCGGAATCCGATGCACCATACAGATCAAGTTCCTTTTCACTGATTTCAACCTTGGTCAGAGTGGTCGTAATCGGATTATATCCTGAGATAAACCAGTAATGTTTACCGGGAGCCAGGACTTTCAGGTTTTTGCCGGCATCAGCATCACCGGTCATCACGACTCCTCTCTGGTTGGCATCGATCACCGGTGCAAAATAGTAACTTGCCGCAACCAGTGCGGCACAACCGGAGAGGACTATCAGAACCATAAGCACCTTGATTATTCTGTCCATAATCTTACAAATCCTTAAAGCAAAATTAATAAATGGTGATTGTCGGAAAAAAATTTAGAGCGGAAATCTCTCTGGCATTCTCCTGACTCATTTTCAATATTAGATACTACTTAGCAAATCAACCTGAGTTACGTCAACCTTTTCAATTATTTTTAACGATTTTTACCGGTTTATAAGCTTATTTATGAATCGTCCTGGAATTGACTTCACCAAGCCTCTCCTACAAACGGCCTTTACCCATACGCACAATTTCATTATCTTCCCCGGTCATATCAATAACCGTAGATGACTCAGAGTCGATATTTCCGGCATTAAAAAGGTAACTGACCTGGTTCTTGAGAGAATTTTCCAGGGAGAGGATTGAATCCTTATCCCGGGTTGCAATATCTTTGACACTGACCGCCAACAGGGCTGTATTGAGTTTTGCCGCAAGCTCAAGACAGGCAGGATGATCAGGAGATCTTATCCCCACAGTGCGCCGTTTGGTTAAAACCATTTTCGGAACCATCTTTGAGGCGGGAAGAATAAAGGTATAGGGGCCGGGAATAAGACTTTTCATAAGACGATAAGCTGGGTTGTTAACACTGGCGTAGAGACTTATATTTTTCAGATCAGCACAGAAAAGGGTCATTTTTTTTTCGTGACGGCCGCTATTGATATTGTATAGGGATCTAATTCCCTTCTGACTCTCCAGCGAGCAGACGGCGGCGTAGTTTGTATCCGTAGGTATTACCGCCAGAGCTCCGCCACGCATCCCCTCAAGCACATGATTAAGTTGGCGGGTTTTAGGAAGACCGGCATAAAGCTCAAGAATATTCATCAAAGCGGGGTTCCCCTTCTAATCCTCTTCAGACTTTTTCCGACGCCCGCATATCCTCGCAATTATAATACTCATTTCGTAGAGTATTATAATCGGTCCGGCCATCATCAACTGGCTGGCAATATCAGGAGGTGTCAGAACCGCGGCGATGACGAAGGATCCCAAAACCGCGTATTTCCGTTTGCGGACTAAAGTTTGAGCCTGAATCAGCCCGAACATGGCCAGGAAAGCCGTAACTACGGGAAGTTCAAAAACCACCCCGAAGGCAAATAACATTCGTACGGCGAACGAAAAATACTCTTTAACCGACGGCATCGGCCGGATAAAATCGGTGGCAAACCCCATAAAAAATTTGAAACCAAAAGGGAAAACGACAAAATAACCGAACAGAGCCCCGCCAACAAAGAATATGGATGCCGATAAAACAAAAGGAAATACATAGCGTTTTTCATGAGCATAGAGTCCCGGAGCCGAGAAGCTCCAGAGCTGAAAAATAACCACTGGTGAGGCAATAAAAAAACCGGCCACCAGTGAAATCTTGAGATAGGTAAAGAAGGTTTCGGTCAAACCGGTAAATATCAGGCCGCCTTCCGCCGGCATGGCGGCCAGCAGTGGGGCCATAAGAATTCTAAACAGATCCTCGGAAAAATAATATGAAGCGACCGTGGCAACTGCGATAGCTATAGCCACGACGATCAGGCGCCGGCGCAGCTCCTCAAGATGATCTGTCAGATGCATCTCACGATCGAGATCGGCGGTATCATCGGTTTTTTTTGAACTCATGACCCGGATTCTTTTGTCTGGCCATAATCGGAAGTTTTAATCTCAGGTTCTTCGCGGTTCTCAAGCGAATCCAACACTTCCGGTTTTTCATCGTCAACCGGGTCGACCGGATAAAGGATTGTGGAGGTATCACGCTGTACCTCGGTCCGTTTCTGATCCGTTTCAAGGGCGCTGTCGTCCTGATAGATGCTCTCTTTGAGATCATCAGCTGTTTTTCTGAACTCGGCCATAGTCCGCCCTAAGGTTTTCGCCAGTTCAGGAAGTTTTTTGGGCCCGACGACCAGCAGGGCGACCACCAGAATAACAATTATTTCAGTAATTCCGATACCAAACATATATCACCTTGTAAAATTACGAACCTTATTAAGAGTTGAGATATTTACGTTTCCTGCAGGGAAAAGTCAACTTAAAAAATTGCTTTCATAAACTGTCAATAAAGCTCTCGCCACAAAAAAGGGCTGTCGTAAAGACAGCCCTTTCTACTGGGTAATTACCCGACAACAAATTGATTAAAAAAATTATTTTTCATCAATTGCTTCGGTCGGACATACCTCAACACATGAACCGCATTCAACGCATTTGTCCTGGTCGATGACATAGACATCACCAGCTTCACTGATTGCATCTTCCGGGCACTCTTCCGCACAAGTTCCACAAGCAACACACTCATCATTGATTACGTACATCATTTCCTCCATTTTAAGGTTCCACGACTATTGAAATAATGATAAAATTTCATTCTAGTCACGGCTTTTATTTAGCCGCCAGGCAAAGGCGACTGGTTAAAAAAACTCCACTCCAAGCAATACTGTCACATGTGACAATTAACTCAGATTGACATAACCTCTTTCTCTTTGTCAATAATTATCTCATCGATCTTTTTGACAAAATCATCCGTAAGCTTCTGAATATCGGTCTGACCCCGTTTATTCTCATCTTCGGTGATATCTTTATCTTTTTCCAGAGACTTCAACATCTCAATCGCGTCCCGGCGATTGGAACGAAGCGAAATTTTACCGGTTTCACCGATCTTCTTGACAACCTTGACCAACTCTTTGCGACGTTCCTCAGTCGGTCGAGGAATAGCCAGACGAATCTGCTTGCCGTCATTGGTTGGATTGATCCCTAAATCGGATTTATTGATCGCCTTTTCAATCAAAGGGATAACCGAATTATCCCAGGGCTGAATCGAAATCAGACGACTTTCAGGAATGGCCAGAGAAGCCACCTGGTTCAGCGGGGTCGGCGTTCCGAAATAGTCAATCTTTATACCATCCAGAAGCGAGAGAGAAGCACGTCCGGTTCTGACCCGACCCAACTCACGGGTGAGCGCATCTATCGCTTTCTGCATGCCGGCTTTACACTCGTCCAGGACTTCTGTAACCATCTCCTGACTCATCGCAGACTCCTTTAAAATATTTAATTACTGACCCGGGTACCGATATCCTCTCCGCAGACAACCCGCCGGATATTTCCCGGCCGGGTCAGATCAAAAACCTGAATCGGCAGATTGTTATCCATACAGACTGAAACCGCAGCCGCATCCATTACCTTCAACCCCCGCTGCAGAACATCAAGATAGGTAAGCTGCTCAAAACGTCTGGCTTCAGGGTTTAACACCGGGTCGCTGTCGTATATACCGTCTACTTTAGTCGCTTTGAGAATTATATCGGCCTGAATTTCCATGGCCCGTAATGCTGCCGCCGTATCCGTAGAAAAAAACGGATTGCCGGTGCCGGCAACAAAAATAACGATACGTCCTTTCTCAAGGTGCCGCACCGCCCGGCGTCTGATATAGGGTTCAGCCACCTCATGCATGGAGATAGCACTCATGACCCGAACCTTGACTCCGAAACGCTCGATCGCGTCCTGTAAGGCCAGACCGTTGATAACCGTTGCCAGCATCCCCATATAGTCGGCCGTAGAGCGATCCATGCCTTTGGCTGAAGCGGTAATTCCGCGAAAAATATTGCCGCCGCCAATGACCACTGCGGTCTGCAGACCGAGTTTGTGTATTTCAACAACCTCCTGAGCAAAACCACTAATCGCCTCCGGTTCGATACCGTACTCACCCGCGCCCATAAGAGCTTCACCGGAAAGTTTGAGTAGTACCCGGCTGAAAGCCAGTTCGGGACTTTTAACGATTTCGTTAGATTGTTGCGACAAACTCAAGATCACCTTTCCGCCGGAATCAGTGACGGATAAAAAATTCTTTCGATCAAGTTCCGGTGACGAAGACACCGCTCCGTCCCCGGAAACTGTTTACAAACTACTTTCCGAGCTGTTCCGCAACTTCCTGGGCCAGATCGCAGCTTCTCTTCTCCAGTCCCTCACCCATAACATAACGGGTATAACGCCGGATACTCAGATTCTCACCGGTTTTAGCAATCATCTGTTTAACATAGTCTTCAATCGAGATATCCGTATCCTTAACGAAAGCCTGCTCCATGAGACAGTTCTCCTTAAAGAATTTCTCGATCTTACCGTCAATAATCTTATCGACAATCTTCTCCGGTTTACCCGATTCCAGAGCCTGGGTACGGAATATGCCGCGTTCGGTTTCCACCATTTCGTCCGGCATATCTTCACGCCGCAGGGCCGCCGGGGCCGCTGCCGCGATATGCATGGCAATGTCGTTGACAAAATCTACGAAGGCATCGGTCCGTGCGACAAAATCGGTCTCGCAGTTGACCTCAACCATAACCCCGATCTTACCACCGGCATGAATATAGGAAGCAACCAGACCTTCAGAGGTAACCCGGCCGCCTTTTTTGGAGGCTGAAGCCAGACCTTTTTCCCGCAAAAAGACCAAAGCCTCTTCCAGATTTCCATCTTTCTCTTTCAATGCACTTTTACAATCCATAATTCCGGCGCCGGTCTTCTCTCTTAAATCCTTGACCATTGCCGCTGTAATCTGAGCCATTATATTATCTCCATCTCATAAATCTCAATCAGAATAAACCGTTCTGACCATTTCTCCGTGATTACGATTAAAGTCATAATCACAGAAGAGAGTCATCAACCAGTCCGATTATCGCAGAGATTCAAATCAAATTAAGTTTAAGCCTCTTCAGTTTTTTCCGTTTTTTCAGCTTCTGTCTCTTCGCCGACTCTCTCGACAATCGGCATTTTGCCCTCATCAATCACGGCTTCAACATCCTCTTCATCTTTAGTCTGCATCCGCTCTTCCCGCAGATTTTTACCCTCTATACAGGCTTCAGAGATGCTTTTACAGAAGAGTTTAATCGCCCGGATAGCATCATCATTTCCGGGAACGATGTAGTCGATGGGATCGGGGTCGCAGTTTGAATCGACGATGGCAACCACCGGGATGCCCAGCTTGTTGGCTTCAGCCACAGCAATCGATTCCCGCCGCGTATCGATAACGAAGATACAGGCCGGGGGCTTCTTCAGGGTCTTGACCCCGCCCAGATTCTTCTCCAGTTTTTCACGTTTTTTCTCAAGCTTCAAGACCTCTTTTTTGGGCAACAGTTCATAGGTGCCGTCGGCCTTCATGCTCTCGAGTTTGTGCAGCCGGTTGATACTCTTTTTAATGGTATCAAAATTGGTCATCATGCCTCCGAGCCAGCGATTGTTGACCCAGTGCATACCCGCTTTTTCCGCAGCTTCTTTAATGCTTTCCTGCGCCTGTCTTTTGGTACCGACAAAAAGAATCTCACCACCATCAGCAACCGTATCGACAATCTTCTTATAAGCTGTCCGGTAAAGTTTTACTGTTTGCTGTAGATCGATGATGTAGATACCGTTACGAGCCCCGAAAATATATTTCTTCATTTTGGGGTTCCAGCGCTTGGTCTGGTGTCCGAAATGAACCCCCGATTCAAGCAACTGGCGCATTGTTACCATAGCCATGTTTTACTCCTTCATAAAAGATGTTGGTTTAACCTCCGCTCTCTTCACCCAAACACCAACCGGACCACCCGGCACCATGGCATCTGCAGCCTGGTCTGAAATGCTCTCAAACCAAAACAAGAAAGCGTGCGTTTTTAGAACGCGGCCTAGTTAGCACAAATGATCTTAAGTTGCAAGGGTAAAAGCGAGAATGTTCCGGGCTGCGGCGACATCGCCGGCAATCAGCGCCCGTAACTCTTCTATTCCGGAGCAACTCTTTTCCGAACGCAGACGTTTCACAAAGATAATTTTCAGATCATCACCGTAAATATCCTCTGCAAAATCAAGGATGTGAACCTCTACCGTCAGACCGGTGTCGGCGAAAGTCGGATTACGGCCGATATTCATAACCCCCATAAAACGTTGATCATTATGTTCAACCCACACCGCATAAACCCCCTCCTTGGGATAGAGTTCAACCTCGGAAACCAGATTGGCTGTGGGAAAACCGATACCCCGGCCCCGGCCCTTGCCATGTACGACCCGGCCGCTGATTGCGCATTCACGACCGAGAAAACGGGCAGCCCGTTCGATCTCACCCTGCATGATGGTTTCACGAATCTTGGTACTGCTGACCAGCTCACCATCAAGCCGGAAAGGCGGCGCGACGGTAACCGTAAAGCCGTACTTTTCACCTAGTTCACTCAACCTTGAAACCGTCCCTTCCCGATTACGGCCAAAACAATAATTACTGCCGACAACGACAACCGCCGCTCCTAGATGCCGGGCCAGAACACGGTCGGCAAAAGCATCTGCTGTCAGATCGGCAAATTGATGATCGAAGGGGGCAATAACAAGATTGTCGATGGGACTGGAAGAGATTAAATCAACCTTCCGGGCAAACGAGGTAATCAGAAAAATACGACGGTCGGGAAACAGCAGTTTCAAAGGATGGGGATGAAAAGTCAGAACCGCACTCTGCAGTCCGGCCGCTGCAGCTTGCCGGCCGGCCAGAGCAAAAAGAGAACGGTGCCCTAAATGGACACCGTCAAAGTTACCGATCGCCACCACCTGGCTCTGCGGCGGGAAGTAATGGTTGCGGAAATTACTATATATCTGCACGGTCTTGACTATTTAAAGTGACTTAAAAACTCACCGTTACGATCCATTACCACGGTTGTTTTCTGTCCCAACGACTTGCTGTAAGCCTGCAGCGAACGGTAGAAGCTGTAAAAATCATGATCCTGACCATAGGCATCGGCGGCAATCTTGATTGCCGCCTGCTCCCCTTCACCTCTTATTTTTTCAGAATCTTTATAAGCCTCGGAGAGAATGATCGTCCGCTCCTTATCAGCCCGGGAACGAATCTTCATAGCTCTTTCCTCCCCTTCCGAGCGATAACGTTTAGCCTGTCGCTGACGTTCCGCCTGCATTCGGGTAAAGACGTGTTTTTCGTTCTCTCGCGGCAGATCGGCCGCCTTAATCCGGACATCAATTACTTCAATGCCGTAAGCCGCCGCAGCTTTATTACTCTGCATGGTCACCACATGCATAATCTCCTCTCGAACCTTGGAGACGATATCAATCAGGGTCTCTTTACCAAGTTCCACCCGGAGTTGAGAGTAGATAATATCATCCAGACGTGACTGAGCCCCAAGCTCAGTCCTGACTGACTGGAAAAATTTAAGCGGGTCAACAATTCTCCATTTTGAGTAGTTGTCGATGACCAGGTTTTTCTTGTCACTGGTAATGATTTCAGCCGGGGCCGCATCGTAATGTAACAGTCGACGATCGAAGTAGGTTACCTGCTGCAGGAAAGGGATCTTCACCTGCAATCCCGGCTTTTTAACAACTTTCACCGGCTTACCGAGCTGCAGCACCATAGCCTGCTGAGTCTGATCAACAACATAAAGTCCATTGTAAATAAGTAGCACGACAACAACCAGAACAATCAAGCCTAATTTAGCAATCTTCATTATTTAACCCTCCCGGTCTGAGACTGCGACCCGGTTGAGGTCGACTGTGAAGCACCCTGTTCAAACTGCTGCGCGCCGGCTGACAGTGGTAGCAACGGCAATAGCGATCGGCTTACCTGAGGATCAATAATAATCTTGTTGATATCTTTGAGAACCTTTTCCATAACCTCCAGTTTCATGCGGGTGCGGGTAATCTCGGGAGCGATTTTATAGGCTTTCAGGTTGGCCAGAAATCGACTCGCTTCACCGGTTGCCCGGTTGACCAGTTCAACTTTATAAGCCTGTGCCTGGTTGGTCATCTGAGTAGCTTTGCCGTGAGCTTTAGGAAGTATCTCATTACTGTAACCTTCAGCTTCATTAATCATGCGGATCTTGTTCTCTTTCGCGCTGGCAACGTCCTGAAATGACTGGATGACCTGTTTCGGGGGATGGACGTCCTGAAGCTGGACGGCAACAATTGTAACCCCTGATTCATAACCATCCAGGATCTCCTGCAGACGTTTTTCACAATCCTGCTGAACCTTGTTTTTACCGGTCGTCAAGACTGTATCAATATCATTTTTACCAATCACCTCACGCATCGCCGCTTCCGTAGCCACGCGCACGGTTTCAGTCTGGTTATTGATATTGAAAAGATAAGCGATGGGGTCATCGATGCGGTACTGCACGATAAATTGAGCGTTTACTATATTTTCATCCCCGGTCAGCATCATCGACTCACGCGGAACCATCTGGTATCGGGCCGGCGGCCCGGCAGAGATCGTGCGAAAACCGATCTCTAGGCGTTTTACCTGAGTAACCTTGGGTTTTAATACTGTTTCAATCGGTTTCGGCAGATGCCAGTGAGGGCCGGCGGTCGTGGTGTAGACTGCTTCCCCGAAGCGTTTCACAACACCGAGTTCATCCGGGGCCACAATATAGAAACCGGTCGCCATCCAACCAAACAGCATAATGACAATTAACAGCAAGGGGCCACCCGGCGGGCCGTTGGCCACACCTTTTTCAGCCCGATTGAAGACTTTTTTAATAATATCCTCAATATCAGCCGGCTGTTTTTTCTCTTTCTCGTCTCCGTTATATTCCCAGGGCATTGTTTCTCCTTAAATCCATGATGTAAGATACGCAAACAACTGCGGCGTAATTAAGTTATTAAAGTTCAATAAGTCAACCGATTTTACACATCCTGATAAAAAAACTATCGGCCCAGCGGCATGATATCGCACCCGGCCGGCGGCGTAAAAGTAAACTCTACACCCGGCAGAGCCGGATGAGATGCACTTTCCCAACTATAAGTTATAACAATTTTATTAGCAAACAAATCCTCCAGACGGGTCTCCTGCAGGCTGTGATCCGAGGCGGAAAAGATCATCGCCATACTCTGAAACGGCGGAGCCTGGTCACCAGTCGGTGGTGTGAGAGTAACTACAACCCGGTCCTGATCTCGGCTTAGATCAATATGAAACCCCTTCTGTTCAAGCTGAATTTTCGCCATCAGGTTAATCAAAACCCGGGCCTCCCTGATATCATCAACCTTACCGATCATTACTTGATTAAGGTCGGGGGTATAGTACCAGACCGTTTTACCATCGGAAACCAGAATCTGCTTCTCCGGGCTCTGATATTCCCAGCGCATCTTGTCCGGCGCCTTAAGCCAGATTCGTCCCGAGCTCAAGGTGGTCTCATTACTGTCGGCATAGATGGTTTTCTGACTGAAACTGCCGCTGAAGGCTTCTTTACGACTATACTTCCGGCGGATCGAAGCTAGAATTTTCTTCTGTTCAGCCTGGTTCAATGACTGAATTTCCCCGGCAGTTGATTTTTTTGCCGCCTGTGCTTCAGCCGTTTTAACAGAAACTGCCGGAAGCGGTGATCCGGCAAAAAACGTCAGCAAAAGAAAAATCATCATTAAACGGCGAAATAAATTTTTCATAGAGTTATTCATAGTATTATAGATGCCAATGGAAGTTAAAGGGTGTCAGGTATCTGATTTAAGGTATAGTGTGGATCATCCCGACAAGTTAAAAACTCGTTCACAATTTTGACTGGTGGCTGCCGCCACGGTTTCAGGGTCAAGCTTGCGTAAAGCGGCTATCTCACGAGCCACATATTGAACATGAGCCGGTTCATTGCGTCTACCACGATATGGAACCGGTGTCAAAAAAGGAGAGTCAGTCTCGATCAACAGGTCATCAAGGTTGAGTTTTACGACAACTTCCTGCTGCATCTGACTGCGGGGAAAGGTCACGGTGCCGGGAATTGAGATGACAAAGCCTAAGTCAACAAAGCGTCTGGCCCAGGTGTAATCGGCGGAAAAGCAGTGGATGACCCCACCATAAAGATACCCTTTTTCGGTACGGATAATATCGTACACCTCCCGGTGGGCTTCCCGATCATGAATGATTACCGGAAGCTGCAACTCCGCCGCCAGATTAAGTTGACGCGCAAATTCGCGGCGCTGTACCGGCCTGGGCGAATGATCACGATAGAAATCCAGACCGATCTCGCCATAAGCCGCCACTCGGTTGTCCCGGGCCATAATCTTAAGGCGCTCATAGGCTGTATTACTTTCACTTCCGACATTGTGAGGATGGATACCGACAGTGGCAAACAGAGACGAAAATTGATGTGCAAGTTCTAGAGCTCGAATCGAATCAGACAGATCCGTACCCACAACCACCATCTTCTCGACTCCGGCTGCCTGAGCCCGCTCCACCGCGGCGGCAACATCTTTGTCAAAATCACTTAAATTCAAATGACAATGTGAATCAATTAAACGCATAAGGTTTGTTCTTTATATTTAAAGTAAAAGGTTAATATTACATTGTAACCATTTGTAAATAAAGTTTAACAAACAACGTCAACGTTCGCTAAAAATCTCGAACTCCTTTACAAATTCGGCCAGAGCCGCCGCCGTAACCCGACAGAGCTTTTCACCTTTTTCTGGAGAGGCGAAAGCCGGATCACCCCAGACCCCGCTGGACCAGTAGGCCGTTTTATTGCGAACCAGAATATATTCGGGGAAATCGGGAAACTCACGGGCGGCCGAGCCCTTAACCAAGTCTGGGAAAAGGTGCTGAATTCGGGCAGTCTCCACCTCTCCGGCATGGGAATCGCCCTCAACCTCAATAATCCCGCAGCCGGCCCGATAGCAGAAATCATACTCATTGATTACCGCGAGACGGATATCGGGAAGTTCCTTCAGCATCTGTTCACCCACTTCAATCAGGGCTCCGATATGAGTTTTACCGGCATGGCCGGAAATCAGAATAAAATTCTTAAGACCCTGACTATAAAATCCCCGAATCAGATCCCGTACCAGGGCTCGAAACGTATCGGAAGCCAGGGTTACGGTTCCGGGATGCTCCGAGGTGCTGCGGCAAATGCCGTAGTGAACCGGCGGTGCGACAAAGGTTTTATAAAGCTCCGCCGCCGCCTTAACCGTGGCATAGACCTGCATGGTATCGGTATCCAGCGGCAGATGCGGGCCATGCTCCTCAGTCGAGCCAAAAGGTAGAAAAATCGTTTGGCTCTCTTTCAAACCGGCGATAAATTCCGGCATGGTCATATCCGTAATCAGCAATTTTGACCTCGCAACTTTAAGCGGTTAAAAGTAAAAAATCATCGGCAAAACAAGCTTGCCTGATTAACACAAACAACCTACCTTTGTCACTATCATATTGTATAAAATCCTGCTCAAAATAACTAATCGCGACTATTCTTTGCTTGCCATCCCGGGTTGACTGCTATAAAGTGCGCCCTGATCCAATTTCACAATATTACAAGCATAAACTATCCCAACCGATGAAACCGCAGAAGCTTAATTTATTTTTTGAAATCTTGGGCCGGGGGCTGAGAAGCGGCTTGCAGACGACCAGAACCCTGGCCCTGATTATAGTACCGGTTTATCTTATCATCACGCTTCTAGGAAAGACCCCGGTTTTGCATACTATAGGCAGAATTTTCCGACCTTTAATGGAATTTATCGGTCTGCCCGGAGAAGCGGTAATGGGGGTGGTTCTCGGCAACACTCTGAATCTCTATGCCGCCATCGGGGCCGTAACCCCACTTGAACTCAATCACAAACAGATCACCATATTCGCACTTTTTCTCCTTACATCACATAGTCTGCCAATCGAAGCGGCCGTCAGCCGTATGGCCGGGGTCAAGGTCTGGCCCTTTGTTATCTTACGTCTCGGTGCCGGATTTTTTTTGGCCGCCGGCTTAAATTTCTTCTGGATCTGACATGGATATTCCAACCTTTTTCACAAGTATCGGCGGGGGATTAATCGGAGCCGGGCATCAGGTGTTACAGATTGCCGTAATCGTCATCCCACTGATGGTGGCCATGCAGTTTCTCGAGGAACTCAGGATTCTGGAGAAGGTATCACGACGATTGGAAAAGGTGGTCTCCGTAATCGGCATCTCCGGGGCCGGAGCTCTACCGCTGTTGGTAGGTATGAGCTTAGGACTTGCTTATGGCGCCGGGATGATCATCAAATACGGTCGTGAAGGTAAATTGACTCAGCGGGAGATGGTTCTGATAATCGCCTTTCTCTCCTTAAACCACTCCCTTTTCGAAGATGTCCTGCTGTTTGTCGCAATCGGTGCTCAGGGAACCCTGCTACAGGTCATTCGCATGGTTGTCGCCGTCTCCTTTACGGCCGCACTGGCCCGCTTCCTCAAACCTGAAGCCGTAACTGAACCGGAGCTATAATCTCCGACGGCTTTGTTCCCGGGCCCAAAAGTCACCAGGATATTGCTCCGGCAAAGATCTTTTCTATCACTATCCCCCTACTCCCGACAACGTTCACGAGCTCTCTGGGCCGAACGCTGTTGTGAATTATGATGCCGGCGCAGCTCTTCTTCACTCTCCAGAATCAGGGGAGCCACATCCCGGGCCCGACCATTTTCATTGAGAGCGACAAAGGTCAGATAAGCCGAGGCGGTGTGCTGAATTTTGCCGCTGGTCATATCCTCACTCTCTACTCGGACTCCGATCTCCATTGAACTGCGCCCCACCGAATTCAGTGACGCCGTTAAGGTAACCAGATCTCCTACATAAACCGGATAGTGAAAATCGAGGCGGTCGATTGAAGCAGTCACTACATTACTGCGGGCATGACGAATAGCCACAACCCCGGCGGCATTATCGATCAGTTTCATGATCACGCCGCCGTGAATATTTCCTGCGGGGTTAGCATCCTGTGGTTGCATCACATGTGAAAGAACCACCATACTGTCACAAACTCTCTTGGATTCCATTCCCGATATACCCCCGAATGTCATATTCTAATAAGCAAAAAAAGCAGCTCCATTCCCCAGTTTACGGCTGCAGAAGATTTTTAATCTCCTCGACAGAGGGCACTTTACCAACCACCTTAACCTGACCGTCGATTGCCAGCGCCGGAGTCAACATCACCCCGAAAGCCATGATATGGTTAATATCGGTAATCTTCTCCAGCGTACAATCAATCTGTAACTCGGAAGCGGCCTGCGCGGCATGTTCAGCGAGTTTCTCACATTTCTGACAGCCGGTACCCAGAATCTGAATTTCCATCACTTCTCTCCTTTCAAAAAGTTCCAACAACAGCCAGACCGAGATTAAAGGCCGGCGTTTTTTCTGAGAAGCCTTAAGCCTATCCAACAACGTTACTCACACATAAAGTTTACCATTGAGGTAATACAATCCAGCAATCACTATTGTCAAGATTGAATTTTCACCCAACGAATAAAGCCCGACCTTACCGGCCGGGCTTTTCTTTTGTCACAGATATTTCCCGAGAAGTTAATCTATATTATCTAGGCTTCCCAGAGACCGTGCAGATTACAGTAGGCCCGGGCCGTCGCTGATGCCGCATCGGTTTTGAAAAGAGCTTCCGGAGCATCTCCGGGATTAAGGAATTTCCGGTAGAGACAGCAACCGTCTACAATCAATTCAATAAATTCAATATAGTGTTTATCTTCCATCGGATGAGCAACGCTGCCGACCGCAACCTTATATCCGCCATCGACCTTCTCAACCACCGGGACATGTTTCTCCTGTGCCGCATCAACCGTACCGGCTTCCACCAATACCATCGCTTCATTACAGCAGGTTAAATCGTCCGCACCAAGATCAAGCACTTCAACCATCGCTCCGCAAAGTTCACATTTGTAAATCAGATTCTGTCCTTCAGCCATGTTCGCCTCCTGTACATATATTTATGATTGTGAATGAA